>JAFAHL010000603.1 GCA_019237215.1 Hyphomicrobiales bacterium
CCTAAATGCGCATTCGTCAGCGCAAAGCGTGGGGAGCAATCGGCGAGAATGCTCGCGCTCGAATCAAGCGAGCTGTTGCGCCGGGGGAGCATCATCGGTACCGCGATAACGCCCGCAAGCAGACAACCAAAATAGGCAATGATGAAATCAAGCCCCGGTCCGAACAGCAGCAGGGCACGATCACCGATTTGACCGTGGGCCAATCGTGCCGCCACGTCACTGGCGCGCTGATCGAGCTCTGCGAACGTCAAAACCGATTCTTCTTGACCCTGATCCGACAAGAGTACGTAGGCGCGATCGTTCGGCTGCTTTGCGGCCCGATAACGAAGTAGATCGACGAGGGAGGTGAAGAACGGCGGCCGGCGCGAGTCGAGCATTTAACCCACCGGCCTTCTCGCGCTGCTCTCCGACACGTGACGCTCAGCGACGTGTCGGGCAAGTTCAGCGGGCGTTGGATATGCGAATACGATTTCAGTGGGGAGCTCGACCCCAAGCCACTCCTCGAGCTCCATGAGGAAGAAAACCGATGCGGCCGAGTCCATCCCGAGACGAGCGAACTTCGCGTGCGGGCGGATGCGATCGACTGGCGTCTTAAAGGTCCTAGCCAGATACGCCATGCACCAATCGAGGATCTCGGATTCGCTCGGATTTGATTTCACAGAGCACTTCAACTGTTGAAGATCAACGCCTGGCGCCGGCCGGGATCATGGACGTCGTTGATCGTCGTCGCTCCTCCATCTTACTCGGCAGCGAAGCGGGTGGTCTTGATCTGATAGGCCGCGGCCGCAGCGTCGCGATAGAAGGATTGCACCGTTTCGCGCGAGTATTCCGCCAGATCCTTGCCGACGAGATCGAGCTTGCTGAGGAACTCATTCGGCACCGTGACGATGTCACAGCCGCTCTGCTCGGCATGGAAGATGTTCAAGAGCTCGCGGGTGCTCGCCCAAAGCAACTCCGCCTTGGGACGCGAGGCGGTGATTTGCTTGCACGCATGCATATGCGGGATCGGGTCGACGCCGGTATCGGCGATGCGTCCGGCGAAAACCGAGACAATCGCCGCCGTTGCCGGATGTAGCGCCTCGACAACGGTGCGGACCTGATCGAGGGTGAAGATCGCGGTGACGTTGAGCGTCACGCCTTCGGACGACAGCGCGCGGATGAGCTCGCTTGCCGACTGCCCCTTGGTGTTGGTGACCGGAATCTTCACATTCACGTTCGGCCCCCATGCCGCGATCGTACGCGCCTGCTCGGCCATGCTCGCGAAGTCGTCGGCAAAGACCTCGAACGACACCGGCCGGTCAGGGATCGCGGCGAGCACCTTGCGCGCGAACGCCTCGTAATCGCTCACGCCGGCCTTTCGCATCAACGTCGGATTGGTGGTGAAGCCCTTGATCGCGGGATTTTTCGACATTTTGACGATGCCCTCATAATCGGCACCGTCGGCGAAAATCTTGACCTTGAGATCGGCGACCCGGCTCATGGCCCCTCCTGCGTGGTTAGAACGGTTTCGATGATGACGTTGGCAGCTTCGGCGATCGAATGCACGACATAGTCGGGAGCATCCGGCGCGGGTAACGTATAGCCGAGATCGATGAACACGGTGGCGCACCCGGCCGCGCGGCCCGCTTCGATGTCGCTCTTGCGGTCACCCACCATGAAGCTTTTCGTTAGGTTAATGCCGAGTTCCGTCGCGGCCTGGAGGATCATACCCGGCTTTGGCTTGCGACAGTCGCAGGCCTGGCCGTGCCCATGGAAGCACGCCTTGACGGCATCGAGGGGCAATTGACGCGCCATGATCTCATGCATCGCATCCACTTCCGAGTGGGTGATCAAGCCGTCTCCCACGTCCGGCTGGTTGGTGACTACCGCCAAGAGAAAACCCGCCTGTTTTAGCTTTTGGAGGCTGGCCGCAGCATCGGGATACAGCCTGAAATCCTCCAACCGTCTCGGAGCGAAGCTGCGCCCGTCACGGAATTCAGGAACGACGATTACCCCGTCCCGATCGAGAAATACGGCCGGTCTCATTCCGTGGACAGGGCTTACCATTTCGTCTGCCTGCGCTGCAAGGCTGGATGGCTGACGAGGCAGTGCCAGACCACGGCCTGGAAAGCCTCGGACAAGGGCGTTACCCAGTTTGGATTGACTTGGGGAATCAGGACGACCACGTCGCCGTGCTTAGCGGTGTATCCGCTGTCCCGGCCCACGATCCCGAACACCTTTGCCGAACGCGCCTTGGCCAGATCGATCGCCTGGATGATATTGGCACTGATCTTGCGCTCGGCATCGCCGCCGCCGACCGAATAGATCAGGATTGCATCCTTATCGCTAAGATGACTGGTGTCGAGCCATGCTGCAAAGACCGTATCCCATCCCTCGTCATTGGTGCGTGCAGTGAGCTCCGAGACGTTGTCAACCGGGCTATAGGTTTCGATCCCGCAGAGCTTGCGAAAGTCATTGACGGCGTGGCTGCAATTGGCCGCGCTGCCGCCGACGCCGATCAGGAACAACCGCCCCCTGCGGTCCCGCAGCCGATCGAGCTCGGACGCCAGAGTCTCGATCGAGGCGAACGAAATATCATGACAAATCTGCGCGGCCGCAGCAAAGAAGGTCTCCGCGTGGTTCATCCGCCCAACCGCCCTCGCACCAGACGAAATTGCCGCGAACTCTTGCCACATCCGCCCCGCCATTTGAAGTGCCTTGTCGATGGAACTGGCACGCGTCAGCGGGGGGATGAGCCGAGCGATTCGTAAAGGTCCACATACCGTTGGACGGCGTGTGGCATCGCAAAGTTCTCCACAATGCGCGCGCGAGCCTTGCGCCCGCGCTCCGCTCGCAGCGGCGCTGATTCGGCGGCCAACGTCCGAATAGCCGCAGCGAGCGCATCGGGGCTTGCCGGCGGTACGACGACGCCCGTGTCGCCGACGATGACCTTCGCATCGCCGACGTCGGTTGCAACTGCAGGAAGCCCGCACGCCATACCTTCGGCAAGCACGTTCGAGAAGCCCTCGCCGCGGCACGAACTCGATACCGTGAAATCCGCGGCGGCGAACAAACGCGCCACGTCGTGGCGACGGCCGAGTCGACGGACATTACGCACCGCGGGCAGATTTTCCGTGCCGGCGCCGAGCAGCACGGCGGACAAGTCGGGTAGCTTCGCCATCGCAGCGAGGAAACTGCCGTGGTCCTTCATCGTATCGACGCGCGCGACATGAGCGAGCACGATTGTATCGTCGGCAATGCCGAGCTCGCTGCGTACCGCGCGCCGCGCAGCAGAGTCGGGTCGGAACTCGTCGATGTCGATGCCGTTGGCGATGACCTCCGCTCGCCGCGGGCGATAACCCAGCGCCAAATGCGATTTGAGACCGGCGACAGAGTTGGCCGTCACCAGATCAGGCCATCCCGACAGCAACGCGCAGGCTTTCACCACGACCCACAGCCCGATGCCGTAGCCGCGCCAATCCATCGCGGTGCAGCGGATACTCCAAATGAGGCGCGTCTGTCTGCGCTGTCTCGACAGGACGAGCGCGACGAGCGCCGCGAGATCGCCGTG
>JAFAHL010000769.1 GCA_019237215.1 Hyphomicrobiales bacterium
GCCTTCGTCATGCGATCCGGTTTGATGTCGCCGATGCCGATCTCGTCGGTTTCCGGCGTCACGATGTGAGTCTTGAACGTATAGAGGAGTCGCTGTTTCTCCAGCTCGCCGTTCATGAGCGGCTCGGTCTTCATCATAAGCGCAATCGCGGCGTCGGGCGCGGCGGCGTTCTCGATGATCGCCCGATTAAGCGCGCGGACAAGGCCGGCCACCGCCTTGGGCTTTTCCTTCAACAGCTTCTGCGAGACCATGATGCCGTTCGAGTAGAGGTCGACCCCGTAATCGGAGAAGAACAGCCAGCGGATGTCTTTGTCAGGATCGACCTTCATCCCGATCAGGTTGATGTAGCTCGTGACCGTAAACACCGCGGAGAAGTCGACCTGGCCGTTGAGCAACATCTGCTCCTGCAGGTTCGGCTGCATGTTAACGACCGTCACCTTAGCCGGATCGACGCCGTTTATCTTGGCAAGCGGAGCAAACAACTGACCGGCCGAGCCGCCGGCAGGGGTGCCCATGGTGTGCCCGACCACGTCTTTGAGCGTCTTGATCGGGCTCGACGTCTTGGTGATCAGTGCGAAGGGGGGCCTGTTGTAGATCATATAGACCATGACGGGTTGCTCGCGCGGCTTCGTCCCGGCGAACTGAATGATGGCGTTCATGTCGCCGAAGCCGGCGTCATAGGCGCCCGAAGCGATGCGAGTCACGGTCGCAGCCGAGCCCGTCCCCTGGTCGACATCGACGTCGAGACCTTCGGCTTTGAAATAGCCCTTCTCCTGCGCCCAGAATACGTAGGCGTGAATGCCCTGGTATTTCCAATCCAGCGTGAACCGGACCTTGGTGGGCTCCTGCGCAGCGGCGCCGGCAAGCGACAACACCAGCCCGATGGCCAATACGCCGAGACGACGTAGCAACGGCATATGACGCTCCTGTGGTTGCGGCGGAACGGTCAGCCCATCGCAAATTCGTCTTTGCGATGGGCCCATCCCGTCACCCGGCCCTCAATGAATGAGAAGACGACGTAGAGTGCGACGCCGAGAACCGCGAGAATGAGGAGCCCGGCGAACACCAGCGGCACGTCGAAGCTCGAGCTCGCGATCATCATCAGGTTTCCGATGCCGCGATTGGACGCGACCGTTTCGGCAATGACTGTTCCGACGAAGGCCTGCGTCACCGCCACCTTCAGGGAGGCGAAGAAATACGGCATGGTGCGCGGCAACCCCACATTTGACAGAATGTCGAACTTGCTCGCCTTCAATGCCCGCATGACGTCCTCGAGCTCGGGCTCGGTGGTGGCGAGGCCGGTCGCGACGTTCACCACGATGGGGAAGACGCAAAGGATCATCGCGGTCAACACGGCCGGAATGGTGCCGGCGCCGAACCAGAGAACGAAGATCGGAACGACCGCGACCTTCGGAATGCTCGAGAAGCCGACGAGCAATGGATATGCCACGTCGTAGGCAAGCTTCGATGAGCCGACCAGAGCGCCGAGAAACACGCCGGCAAGGATGCCGAGGGCGAAGCCGACCAGGGTGGTATAGAGGGTCTGCAGCGCGTGCGGCCAAATCGCCGGCATGCGCTGTCCCAGCGTGACGACGATCTGGCTCGGCCGCGGCAGGACAATGTCCTTGATGCCGAACGCGACGCAGAGCAGCTCCCACGCCACGAAGAAGCCGACGATGAGCGCGGCCGAAGCGAAGCGCCGGCGCAGCTGCGGGTTCACTGCACCGTCTCCTTCGCGGGGCGCATGATCAACTCGCGCAAGCGCTGGGTGAGCGTCACGAATTCGGGGTCGTAGGACAGCGCGATCGTGCGCGGCCGCGCAAATCCGACCGCGCTCTCTTGGATGATGCGTCCGGGCCGCGCTTGCATCACACAGATGCGGTTCGCGAGATATACGGCCTCCTTGAGGTCGTGGGTGACGAGGAGGACGGTCGGCCGCCGCGTCATCCACAATTCTTGCATGATTCCCCACAGCTCCTCGCGGGTGAACTGGTCAAGCGCACCGAACGGCTCATCGAGCATGAGCAGTTGCGGCTCGTGCACCAGCGCGCGGCAGAGCGAGGCGCGCTGCAGCATGCCGCCCGAGAGCTGCCAGGGATATTTGTCGCTGAAGCCGGCAAGGCCGACCTGCGCGAGCAGGGCTTCGACGCTGTCGCGGAATTCGCCCTTGCGTTTGCGGCGGTACTGCTGCCGGAAAGGAGGGACGATCTTCAGCGGCAACATGATGTTGTCGCAGAGGGTCAGCCAAGGCAGCATGGTCGGATTTTGAAACGCCATGCCGACGCGAACTGGAGCGGCACCGACCTCGCGTCCATCGACAAGAACGTAGCCCGTGGACGCGTGAATGAGGCCGGTCACCAGCTTGAGGATGGTCGACTTGCCGCAGCCCGAGGGTCCGACCAGCGCAACGAAGTCTCCTTGATAGATTTTGAGATCGGTCTGCTTCAGCGCCGTAATGGTGCGCTTGCCCGTCCCGTAAGTGTGGCTGACGTTCTGCAGCTGGACGAGCGGCTCTTCCCGCGTCGCCTCCGCGCTGTTCTTCAGCTGCTCCTCGAGGGCGGCATGGATCATGCGGCGTACCCTTTCGGGATGTTCGGTGCGGTGAGCACTGCGTCCATCGTCTGGTCCGCGTTGCGGACCTCAGGCGGAGGCATTTTCTGAATGCGGTGCACGGAGCGGCCCCAGCCGGCCGCATCGTTCATGAGCTTGCGGTCCCTCATCGCGAACTTGCCGCGCACGAGCGTGTGCATCGGAAGCCCGCGCACTGCGCGGCCGTGCCAGGGTGAAATCTTGGAGCGAGACTGCAGC
>JAFAHL010000035.1 GCA_019237215.1 Hyphomicrobiales bacterium
GCGCGTCTTCCGTAGCCGGGACTTGCACGCGCAATGCTCGTGTTCGCGCGAGCGGGTCGAGCGAATGCTCCGCAGTTTTTCCCAGGACGACCGCGACCACATGGTCGAGAACGGGAAGATCACGGTCACCTGCGAATTCTGCAACACTACCTACACGTTCGAGCCGCTGGACGTGCGCGAGTCGACGCCGTCATCGTGAGTGGATGAGCGGCAGCAAGGCGCCATGGTGCGCAATCCCCCTCGGTCGTGCCGATGCGCGGCCTGCTCGCCGCCCTCGACCTCAATTGATCGTTCGCTCCCGCTGCGGGGTATCGAGCGAAAACGCCGGAATATCGATGTCGAATTGCTCGCCGGCCGCGGTCACCATGCCGTAGGTTCCGGTCATGAAACCGGACGGGGTGGGGAGCGGCACGCCGCTGGTATACTCAAAATTCTCACCCGGCTTGAGCACCGGTTCCTCGCCCACCACGCCGGCGCCGCGGACCTCCTGCAGGCGGCCTTGCGCGTCGGTGATGCGCCAATGGCGCGTCTTGAGCTGGACGGTCTCGCCGCCGAGATTGGTAAGCGTGATGGTATAAGCCCAGAAGAAATAGCCGTTCTCGGGCGAGGAACGCTCGGGCAGGAAGCGCGGGGTCGCCTTTACCTCGATCTGGCGGGTCACGGCGCGATACGCTGTTTTGGCGGCATCCATTGTCGGCCTTTGGCCCCAAAACCGGGCTTTTCGTCGCGTATGTCGTCGACCTTAGTGAACAGCCTAAGTTCCTAGCCTGCAACCCGTCGCGATGAGGCGACTCCCAAGTGCGGCAAAGGATCATTACAATTTAGCTACATCCATCACCGCGCGAAAGATCGCCTGGAATGCATGCCCCCACCGGACGCGATCTGCGGCTCGATTTCTTTCGTGGGATCGCGCTATGGCTGATCTTCCTCGACCACATCCCTTCGAACCTCGTCGCCTGGGGCACCATCCGCAACTACGGCTTCAGCGACGCGACTGAAATCTTCGTCTTCGTCTCCGGTTATACCGCTGCCTTTGTGTACGGCAAGGAAATGCGCGAACGCGGGTTCATCATCGCGGGCGCCCACATCCTGCGGCGAGCCTGGCAAATCTATGTTGCCCACGTGTTCTTGTTCGCGATCTACCTTGCCGAAATTTCCTACGTCGCCACCAGCTTCGAGAACCCGCTCTATGCCGAGGAAATGAACATTCTCGATTTTCTCAAGCAGCCCGACGTGACGATCGTCCAGGCGCTGCTGCTCAAATTCAAGCCGTCCAACATGGACGTATTGCCGCTCTACATTATCCTCCTGTTGTTGTTTCCGCCGATCCTGTGGCTGCTGCAGTTTCGCTCTTCGCTCGCGCTCGGCGCGTCGGTTCTGCTTTACGTGCTCACCTGGCACTTCAACTGGAACATGCTGAGCTACCCCAGCGGACATTGGTACTTCAATCCCTTCGCCTGGCAACTGCTGTTCGTATTCGGCGCCTGGTGCGCGCTGGGAGGAGCGCAGCGGCTCTCGCGGGTCTCGCAGTCACCGGTGACAGTGTCGATCGCGGCTGCATACCTGTTGTTTGCATTCGTCATCTCGCTGACCTGGTATCTGCCCGGCATGAGCCAGTACGTCCCGCACTGGCTGGAAGAGCTGATCTATCCGATCGACAAGGTCAATCTCGACGTCCTGCGCTTTGCGCATTTCCTCGCGCTGGCGGTGCTGACGGTGCGCTTCGTGCCGCGCGACTGGCCGCTGCTCAAATCGTGGTGGGCTTGGCCGCCCATCGTCTGCGGGCAGCATTCGCTGGAAATTTTCTGCCTGGGCGTATTCCTGTCCTTTGCCGCGCATTTTGCGATGGTGGAGGTGTCAAGTGCCGTCTGGGTACAATTCGTCGCCAGCGGGGTGGGCATTGTCGTCATGGTTGCGGTGGCCGGCCTGCTAGGATGGTATAAGAGGGCAGAAGAACGTAGTCCCGGATCGCGTCGGAGAAAGACGCCGGACGCGGATCTCGCGGGAGGCGAGGCATGAAGACGCCGGTGGCGGCAGCTTTGGCCGGATTGTCTGCGGCGTGGTTGGCGCTTGCCGGCAGTATGGTCGCCGCGGAGGGGCAACGCTGCGAGGTCCCGGACTATTTGTTGTTTGGAAACAACGAGTTGAATCACGTCACGGAGGCGGTCAAAAAGGATCGGCGGCTCACCATTGCTGTGGTCGGCACCGGCTCCTCGATTCTGGCAGGCCCCGACGGCCCCCTCTCGGCCTACCCGGCTCGGCTCGAGGAGGCGCTCAAACGGCGGCTGCCGTCGGTCGCCGTCAAGGTCGTGACCCTGGTCAGAACGCGCATGAGCGCCGAGGACCTGGCGCGGGGAATGGCCAAATTGCTGGTCGACGAGAAGCCCGATTTGGTGATATGGCAAACAGGAACCCTCGATGCCATACGCAGAATCGAGCCCGACGATTTCAGAGCGGCGCTCGAAGAGGGAGTAGAGACGCTGCATAAGGGCGGCGCGGACGTCATCTTGATGAACATGCAATACAGCCCACGGACCGACATCATGATTGCGCTCGGTCCGTACGCGGATAACATGCGTGTGGTGGCGCAGCAGCACGAGATCCCCTTGTTCGACCGACTTGCCATCATGCGGCACTGGTCCGACACCGGCGCTTTCGATCTTTATGCCGCCGGCAAGGACAACGTGCTCGCACACCGCGTGCATGACTGTATCGGTCGCAGCATTGCTTCCATGATCATCGATGCCGCCCATCTGCGGTCGGTCGACCCCAAAGCGGGTCAATAAACAGGCGTCAAAACAGGAAAAAACTTTCAGCAGGGACGAAACTCATATCATGCATCGCCAGCTCTTTTTGCGTCGCGCGGCCATCTTTGCGGTTGCTGCGACGGCAGGTGTAGTTGCGCTGGTTCCGGCGCGCGCGCAGGCGCCTCGGTTGATCGCAACGCCGGCCGCGCTGACATCCCCGGCGCCGCGACCGCCCGCATGCCTCATAGCTGCCGGGCAGGTGCGCTTTGATGTGCCGCTGGTCCGCATGGCCCGGCTGCTTGCCAGCGGCCAGCCCATCAAGATCGTGGCGCTCGGCTCTTCCTCGACCTTCGGCGCGGGTGCGAGCACATCCGCCGCCTCCTATCCGAGCCGGCTGGCGGAGGAGCTCTCCCGTCATTTCCCTGGACACGAGATCACGGTGTTGAACCGAGGCGTCAACGGCGAGGAAGCCTCCAACATGCTCGCGCGTCTCGACACCGCGGTGATCGCCGAGAAGCCCGATCTGGTGCTGTGGCAGGTGGGCACGAACTCGGTGCTGCGGGGCAAAGCAGTGCCGCCCCACGCCTCGGTTCTGCACGAGGGCCTCGCTCGCCTCAAGGCCACCGGCGCCGACGTCGTCCTGATCGATCCGCAATACGCGCCGAGGGTGATCGCCAAGCCGAACATCGACGACATGGTGTCGCTGATCGCCGCAGTCGCAAAAGCGGAGCATGTCGGTCTTCTTCACCGCTTCGATCTGATGCGTCATTGGTACCAGAGCGAGCATCTGCCGTTCGAAACCTTCGTGTCGCCGGACGGGGTGCACATGAACGACTGGAGCTATGCTTGCCTCGCCAAGGCGCTCGGGGTGGCGATTGCCGAGGCGGCGCTGCGGCCCACGGCGACCGTGATCGGGCCGCAAATCGCACCGCGCTGAACAAGGACGCCGGACCTACCCGACGGACGAGGTCCATTTCCAGCGTCGGCCCCCGAGCGCTGCGCTCACGCCGCCTTAAGCGCGACCAGCAAGTCCTCGACGAGATCGTCCGGATGTTCCAGGCCGCATGAGAGCCGCACCAGCCCGTCGCTGATGCCGAGTTCCGCGCGCGCAGCCGGCGTGAGCCGCTGATGCGTCGTCGTTGCCGGATGGGTGATCAGGCTCTTGGCGTCGCCAAGATTGTTGCTGATGCGCACGAGCTTGAGCGCGTCCTGGAAGCGGAACGCGGCGGCCTTGCCGCCCTTGATCTCGAACGCGACGAGTGTTGAGCCCGCCTGCATCTGCCGGCGCACAATCTCGGCCTGCGGATGGTCCGGTCGCCCTGGATAGATCAAGCGCGAGACCTTCGGATGGTCGGAGAGCGCGACCGCGACCGTCGCCGCGGTGTCGGTCTGCCGGCGCACGCGCACGCATAGCGTCTCCAGCCCCTTGAGCAGGACCCACGCGTTGAACGGCGACAGCGACGGTCCGGTCTGGCGGATCAACGTGTGGATGTGGTCCTGAATGAATTTTTCGGAACCAAGAATGACGCCGCCTAGGCAGCGACCCTGGCCGTCGATGTGCTTGGTGGCGGAATAGACGACGCAGTCGGCCCCGAGTTCGAGTGGCCGCTGGAACAGCGGGGTCGAGAACACGTTGTCGACGACCAGCGTTGCGCCCGCCCCATGGGCGATCTCGGCGACCGCCTTGATATCGAGCACGTCAAGCCCCGGATTGGTCGGCGTTTCGAGGAAGAATGTCTTGGTGTTCGGTCGCACAGCCTTGCGCCACTGGTCGAGATCGGTGCCGTCGACCAGCGTCGAGGCAACGCCGTAGCGAGGCAGGTGCTCCTCGACGACATAGAGGCAGGAGCCGAACAAAGCCTTCGACGCCACGATATGATCGCCGGCCTTGACCTGGCCCATCAGCGCGGTGGTGACCGCCGCCATCCCGGTCGCGGTCGCGCGCGCGGCTTGCGCGCCCTCGAGCGCGGCCATGCGCTGTTCGAACATGCTCACGGTGGGATTGGAGAAGCGCGAATATTGGTAGCCGGGCTCTTCGTTCTTGAAGCGCTTTTCCGCGCTCAGGGCGCTGTCGTAGACGTAGCCTTGGGTGAGGAACAGCGCCTCCGACGTTTCGCCGAACTGCGAACGCAGGACTCCGGCATGCACGAGTTGGGTCTCGGGGTGGTAGCTTCGTTTGGCGGACGCGGACATCAGGGTCTCCTTTGCCCAACACAAAACCCGGCCGGAAAAGCTCCGCCGGGTCCTACGCGTCCCCGGCCTTTTAGCGATTTGTTTTACGTGGCTGCAAGCCGGCCGGCTCAAATGACCACGGGATAACGATGCTCTAGCGCGATCGACGTCTTTTCGTCAAGGCGGTCATCGGCTACATCCCAGGTCACCCGCGGGCTCGACCCCGCGGGCTCGACCCGCGGGTCCATCACCCCTCACAAGAAAGTCTTGCGAAGAAGAGGCAATGACGACGCAGTTTGTGTCGATATCGGCGGAAAATACTCGGGCGTCATCGGGGACTTTGCGTCGTGTCGCTGTCCTTCGCAGTTGACCAAAAAGGCATCCTGCCGGACCACATGATCGCGGCGCTCGCACGCGATGGCGCCATCCTGCGGGCCTATGACTTCGTCCCCGACCAGATCCAGCCCGCAAGCCTCGATCTCAGACTCGGCGAAGTGGCCTATCGCGTGCGTGCCAGTTTCTTACCCGGTCCAGACACCACCGTTGCCGAGCGCATCGACGAGTTGAAGCTGCACGAGATTGCGCTGGGCGACGGCGCCGTGCTCGAGACCGGTTGCGTCTACATCGTGGCGCTGATTGAAAGCCTCGCGCTGCCCGAGGATGTTGCGGCCGCCGCCAACCCCAAGAGTTCGACCGGCCGGCTCGACGTTTTCACCCGTGTGATCGCCGACGAGACGCGCGGCTTCGACCATGTCTCGGCGGGCTATCACGGTCCGCTTTATGCCGAGATCAGCCCGCGCACGTTTCCGGTGCTGGTCCGCGAGGGCTCGCGCCTGTCGCAAATCCGCTTCCGCCGCGGCAATGCGCTGCTCGATGCCGAAACGTTACGCGCGCTGCATGCGCGCGAGCGTTTGGTCGACGACGATGACGCCGACGTGAGTGAAGGCATCGCGGTCAGTGTGGATCTTTCCGGCCTTGGTCCCGACGGCCTCGTCGGCTACCGCGCCAAACGCCACACCGGCCTCATTGATGTCGAGCGTCGCGCGGGCTACGACGTCGCCGACTTCTGGGAGCCGATGCACTCGCGCAAGGACCAGAGCCTCATTCTCGACCCCGACGAGTTCTATATCCTCGCCTCCAAGGAGGCGGTGCAGGTGCCGCCCGACTACGCCGCCGAGATGGTGCCGTTCGATCCTCTGGTGGGCGAGTTTCGCGTGCACTATGCCGGATTCTTCGACCCCGGCTTCGGCTACGCGGGCGCCGGCGGGCGCGGGGCGCGCGCGGTGTTGGAGGTACGCTCGCGCGAGGTACCCTTCATCCTCGAGCATGGCCAGATCGTCGGCCGGCTCGTTTACGAGAGAATGCTGGAGCGACCCCACTCGCTCTACGGCGAGCGCATCGGCTCGAACTACCAAGCGCAGGGGCTCAAGCTATCCAAGCATTTCCGAACCTGAACGTGCGAAATCGAGCGCGCGTGCGGCCTATGCCGCGCGTGCCGGGCTCACACGCCGCGCATCGGATTCAAGCCCGGGTAAGGGCACGGGTGCAGACCGTTCGCGCCGCCCCGCGAACATTGCCGAGCGCAGGCGCTAGCTCGCCCGCTGCTGGCGTGCGCTGGAGCGGGCAGACTTTTTCGACACCCGACGCCGGCTTGTCGCCCGTCGATCATTCTTGCCGCCCGCCCCGCCGCCCCGCTCGGCCTGCACGCTCCGGCGCAGCGCATCCATGAGACTAATGACTTTTGCGGGCTCGCGTTGTTTGGGTACTTCGATTTTTTCGCCCGCCTGCTTCTTCTTCAGCACTTCTTTCAGGGCCTCCTCATAGTGATCCTCAAACTTCTCGGGCTTGAAATGCCCGGCCTTGGTTTCAACGATGTGCGCCGCCAAATCCGCCATGTCCTTCGGAATCTTTTCATCTTCGATGTCGTCGAAATATTCGTCTTCTTTGCGCACCTCATATGGATATCGCAGCGTGATGCCGAGAAGACCCTTGCCGCGCGGTTCGAGCGCCATGACATGCTCGCGCGAGGTGAAGACCACCCGGGCGAGCGCCACCATGCCTTCCTTGCGGATCGCCTCGCGGACGACCGCGAACGCCTGCTGGCCGACTTCGCCATCCGGCACGATGTAGTACGGGCTGTTGAGATACAGCTCATCGATTTCCTTCTTCGGCACGAACTCGTTGATCTCGATCGTGCGCTTGCTCTCGATGGCGATAGCCTCGAGTTCCTCGGGCTCGATCTCGACGTATTCGCCCTTGCCGACTTCATACCCTTTGACGATGTCGGACGAGTCGACCTCGTCTCCGGTCTCGGCATCGACCTTTCGGTATTTGATACGATTGCCCGTGTTTTTATTGATTTGGTGGAAGCTGATCTTTTCTCGTTCGCTGCTCGCGGGGAAGAGTGCAACCGGACACGATACGAGCGAGAGTTTCAAATAGCCTTTCCAGTACGCACGTGGGGCCACGACTGACTCCTTTTACTGTATCGGTTACTTCAGCGGTGCCATCTGGGGATATGGGACGTCGGTAGTCCGAATCTAGGCCGGAACATATTTCCTTGGTGCGACCCAGGGGACCGCACGACGGGAGAGCCGTTATGCGGGCGAGGTCTTCGAACGGCGTTCGCGAAACTCCTTACAATAGGCTATGGGGCCTTCGTTGTCGATTTGTTCTGGGGACGCTGGCCGAGCTAAAATTGCATCTGCAAGTGATTCGCCGCGAGAGAGCGCCATGGCTGTTGCCGCATTGAAAAACAAATCCAAGCTGAAGACGTTCCACGCGACCGTGCACGTGACCCGCGTTGAGGAGTGGTATGTCGAAGCTCAATCGCCAGAACAAGCGCGCGATCTGCTGGCTGCCGGCGCGGGCTGTCGATGCCAGATCGGGGAGTGCTTGAATCTCGAAATCGAGCGTCTGGAGGAGTGATGGGCGGCTTCGCGTCGCAGATCGCCCGACAGGCGGCGGTTTCAGGCATCGGATTCCGACGATGTGATCTCGAACAGCGCGAACGCGCCACGCCCGGTCAAACGGACAAAGTCGCGCAAGCAAGACCGGAAGACTCTCCCGTTTGATGATGAGTGAGGCTTTTATGATCCGTGGCTACAGCGACCATGCCGCCAATGAGCGGACATTCCTCGCTTGGGTCCGCACGGCCATCGCAGTCATGGCCTTCGGATTCCTCGTTGAGAAGTTCGACCTGTTCCTTGAGGTTGCCGCTCCGTCGTTGTCCGGCCGCTCGCTCTCATTGCCGGGCCAAACATTCGGCAACATCGCTGGACTGGCGCTTATCATCCTTGGCACCGCCATAGTCGCCATCGCAGCGGTCCGCTTTCTGGTCACCGCGAAGAACATCGACAGCGAAGAG
>JAFAHL010000191.1 GCA_019237215.1 Hyphomicrobiales bacterium
CGTGGCCCTTTCGCCGAAGATCGCGGTGCCGACCCGCACATGAGTGGCGCCGAGCTCGATGGCGAGCGGGAAATCCGCGCTCATGCCCATGGACAACAACGAGAGGCCGTTGCGCCGCGCGATCTTGGCGGTCAAGGCGAAATGCGGCGCCGGCGGTTCATGCGCCGGCGGAAGGCACATGAGCCCGGCGATGGCAAGGCCGTAGCGCTCGCGGCACGCCTTGAGGAACGCGTCGGTCTCCTCCGGCAGCACGCCGGCCTTTTGCGGCTCGGCACCGGTATTGACCTCGACGAACAGCGTCGGCGTGCGGCCCTGCCGGGCGATCTCCTTGGACAACGCCTCGGCGAGGCTCGGCCGATCGACCGAATGGATCGCGTCGAACAGCGCCACCGCCTCTTTCGCCTTGTTCGACTGCAGCGAGCCCACGAGATGCAGTTCGATGCCGCCATGGCGTTGCTTGAGCGCCGGCCATTTCGCCTTCGCCTCCTGCACGCGATTCTCGCCGAACACGCGTTGGCCGGCGGCGATCACGGGTTCGATCGCATCCGCGCCGAACGTCTTCGAAATTGCGACCAGCGTCACCGTGGCCGGATCGCGCCGGGCCTCGGCGCAGGCGCGCGCGATCTGATCGCGAACCTTGGCCAGAGGCGTTTCGAGCACATTCGCTGCGCCGCTCATCATGCGATCCTAGCACGATTGCGGGCTTTACCGAACGCCGCCGCGGGTTAGCTCATTGGGCGTCGTGGAAGATGACCCCCAGCGTGTGGCGGCGGCCGGATCGCAGACGGCTCACGCCATGGCGCATGTTTACGCGATAGGTGCCGCGCGTGCCTTGCACCGGTCGGTGATGCACGGGGAAGATCACGCCCTCGCACTGCGTGAGCGGCACGATTTCCGCCCGCGACTGCATGCGCGGCCGCTGCTCCGTGAGCACGAATTCGCCGCCGGTGAAATCTTCGCCCGGCCGCGACAGCAGAAAGGCGACCTGCAACGGGAACACGTGCTCGCCGTAGAGATCCTGATGCAGGCAATTGTAGTCGCCGGCGCCATAGGCGAGCAGCAACGGCGTCGGCTTCGTCTGTCCGGCCTTGTGACAGCGCGCGAGATAGGTCGCGTGATCGCGTGGAAACCGCAGACCGATCGCCATGGATTCGTTCCAGCGGTTGGCGATGTCGGCAAGCGGCGGGTAGAGCGCGCCGCGCAGCGTTGCCACCAACTCCGGCAGCGGATAGGCGAAGTATTTGTACTCGCCGCGACCGAATCCATGCCGCGCCATCACCACGCGGCTGCGAAAGAGCGTGTCCGACGCGTAGGTCTCGGCCAGGTCCACGCATTGCTGCGATGTCAACAACCGCCCGGTCGTCGCGCAACCGTACGCGTCCAGTTGCCCGGTAATGCTCGCCCAATCGAGCGCCGCGACTTGCGCGGCGAGAGCGCGCGCCGCCGATGCAGGCGCACGCTCATGCGCGGCGGGAAGCGCTCGGGTCATGCCGCCTTCTCCCGTGCCAGCAGGGCGCGCTTGCGGGCAACACCCCAGCGATAGCCCGAGCTCGATCCATCCATGCGCACCACCCGGTGACACGGAATGGCGACCGCGATGTCATTGGAGGCACACGCCTGCGCCACCGCGCGCACCGCCTTCGGCGCCCCGATCCGCTCGGCGATCTCGCGATAGCTTGCGGTCGAGCCGGCCGGGATATCGCGGATGGCGGTCCACACCCGCTGCTGGAACGCCGTGCCGCGGATGTCGAGCGGCAGGTCGAGCCCCTTCCCCGGCGCCTCGATGAAGCCCACGACCTTGGCCACGAGTTGCTCGAACCTCTCGTCGCCGCCGACGAGGCGCGCGTTCGGAAAACGGTCCTGCAGACCGCGCACCAGTGCCTCGGGATCGTCGCCGAACTCAATGGCGCACACGCCTTTGTCCGTGGCCGCGACCAGGATCGCGCCGAGCGAGCATTGGCCAACCGCAAAGCGGATGACGTGACCGCTGCCGCCGGCGCGGAATTGCGTCGGCGTCATGCCGAGCAAGTCGGACGCGGCGGCGTAGAAGCGGCCGTTGGAATTAAAGCCCGCGCCATAGATCGCCTCGGTGACGGTATTGCTGGCGGCGAGCTCCTCGCGCACCCGCTTGCCGCGATGGCCGGCGGCATAGGCCTTTGGCGTCACGCCGGTCACCGCCTTGAACACGCGGTGGAAGTGAAAGCGGCTCATGCCCACGGATTGCGCCAGCGCGTCGAGGCTCGGCGCCTCCTCGGCTTCTTCGATCAGCCGGCAGGCGCGGGCGACCGCCGCGGCATGCGTCTCGGCCAGCGCGGGCTCGTTCGGCCGGCAGCGCTTGCACGGCCGAAATCCCGCCCGCTCGGCGTCGGCGCAGTTTTTGTGGAAGGCCACGTTCTCGCGCCGCGGCAACCGCGCCGCGCATGACGGCCGGCAATAGACGCCGGTCGTGCGCACCGAATAGAAGAACGCGCCGTCGGCCGCGCGATCGCGCCGCTTGACCGCCTTCCAGCATGCGTCGTCGTCCAACAAGGACGATTTCCGCAACGTCTCGTTGGCTCGCATCAGCAAAGGCATGATCTTGCTCCCTCAGGTTCCGACGGATCGGGTCCGTCTCCTCGTGGGCAATTTATGGATCGCAGGATCGCAAGCACTCCGCTCCTTGCTCTCAAATCAAAGATAGGCGCGCCACCCGAAATCCACGAGCCCGCCCCGCCCGACCGCGCCGCGCGGGCGAAGGCCGGGACCGTTGACCACCCCGGCGCTTTCATGTCCAAGTGCCGCTCGAAAAACCGAGCAGGACGCACGATTTATTAGCATGCCAAGACTATTAGCATGTGAGGACTAGTTTTTGCGTCCTAGTCTTGCGTCCGAAAGACCCGAGGGATTGCGGCAGCGCAGCCGATGACGAGCGAACGCTACAACGCCCGCGAGGCGGAGGCCCGCTGGCAAAAGGTCTGGGACGAGCGGGGCATCTTCGCCACCCGCAACGACGACCCGCGCCAGAAATACTACGTGCT
>JAFAHL010000044.1 GCA_019237215.1 Hyphomicrobiales bacterium
CGCTCGCGTGCTAATCGACGGCCGAGGGCTCGCGCGCAATGTCGAGCGCGACGCGCGTGACCGCGACCTCTCCGGTAGGAGTGAGCCGCACCACGTTGACGGTGCCGGCGTATTCCGGCGAGCCGGAATAATAGGCCGCAACGGCTCCGACCTTCGCCGCCCGATTCCAGTGCCCGAGCGCGATGTAGTCGGCGCCGGTCGCCTTGAGCTCGTCGTCGCCGATGAGCCAGGACGGACGCAGCCGGATGGTTCGATCCGGCACCGGTACGTAGTGTCCGTGCGCGACCGCGATCTGCCAACGCGTCGAGCGCGGCCGCGGTCGCTCGAACGGGATCATGTCGCCATAGTCGCGGTGTGGACGGCCCCAAATCTCGAGCCCCAGATCCGCGAATGTGACGGCCTCCTCATGGGTGACGCCGAGCACGTGAAGATTGTCGACCGCGGCCAGCGCGCCGTCGTGATAGACCGCGTCCGGCACCACGGGATCGTGGTTGCCGGGCAACAGCACGACGGGCAGCGCCGCGGCCGAAATGACCGCAGCCGCTTGCTCGAGCAAATCAATCGGCACGCGATGGCAATCGAAGGTGTCGCCGGCCAGCACCACCACGTCCGCGCCGGCCGCGCGCGCCGCGCCCAGGACGCCGGAGAGCCCGGCGGTGCCATCACCCCCATGCAGCCGGGCAGTATAGTCATGATCTATGTGCAGGTCGGAGCTGTGAACGACCACGATGTCCTTGGTGGGGGCGCCGGCATGGGGCATGGCGGCCGAACATAACCGCCCTGCCCTCCTTGGCAATGCACGCGCGGGTCCCCAGCCAAGCCTTTGGAGCGTCGATTCTGCGCCGGGCGTTGGCCCGCGGCAGGCTTGATCTCGATGGACTTGTGAGCCGCGGCGGCTCGACCGTATGTCGCCAAGTCGACATAAAGGCTTTTCATCCGCTCATGTCCGGAAGTCACGAGTTTGCCCAGGTTGGATGGTTGCGTTCGCACCCAAGCTGTGTATCGGGGAGCGTCAACATGAGTCCCAACGACATTTACCGCAGCAACGCGCAAGACTGCTTGCGGATGGCGCAAGCAGCGCCGGACGAGCACGACAAGCCCTTCTGGCTTACGTTGGCGCAATCCTGGCTGCGCCTCGCCGAGCATGCGGCGCGCGAGGGCGGCGAATTGGAAAACCACGGGTCTCCCGTCAGCTCGGGCACGCATTGATCGCCGCGGTGTGATTTCCGGCCATCGGCGGACGGCAGATCGCGTCCGCTTACACTTGGCGTTCGGCTGTCGCGTTGCCGCCGCCGCTAGTTACTGCGACGACGAAAGGGCATCTGCGCGTCAGTCCACCTTGGCGCCGGACGCTCTCACCACCTCGGCCCATTTTGGAATCTCGGACTTCACGTAAGCGCGAAGCTCCTCGGGCGTGCCGCCCACCACGTCGACGCCGAGATCGGTCAAGCTTTGCGCACCGGCGGGTCGTTGACGGTCGCGGCGGTCGCGCGATGCAGCGTGGCGATGACGTCCTTCGGCGTCCCCGCCGGCGCCACGAGTGCATGCCAGGTCGTCGCCTCGAAGCCGGGAAAGCCCGACTCGGCGATGGTCGGGACCTCGGGCAATACCGCCGTTCGCTCGAGCGTCGTGACCGCGAGCACGCGGATCGTGCCGCTCTGGATGTGAGGGAGCAACGGCGGCGGCGGATTGAACGCCATCGGGACGTGTCCGCCGATGACCGCTTGCAGCGCCGGCCCGGTGCCTCGGAACGGTACGTGCGTGATGTCGATCTTGGCTTCGAGTTTGAGCAATTCGCCTGCGAGATGCGCCGGCGTGCCGTTTCCGCCCGAGCCGAAGCTGAGCTTGCCGGGATTGGCCTTGGCGTAGGCGATCAATTCGCTGAGCGACGTCGCCGGCACTGACGGATTGAGGTAGAGCACGTTGGTCTGCGTTCCGATCAGGCCGATGGGCTCGAAATCCTTTTCCGGATCGTAGCCGACGTTCTTGTAGAGGCTCACGTTGATCGCAAGCAGGCTGCCGGTCGCGAGCAGGACCGTGTAGCCGTCGGCAGCCGCGCGCGCGACCGCGGCGCCGGCGATGCTGCCGCCGGCACCGGCGCGGTTCTCGATCACCAATGGCTGTTTGAGGATCTCCTCCATCTTCTTGGTGAGGATGCGCGCCATAACGTCGCTCGGCCCGCCGGGCGCGAAGCCGATCATCAGCGTGATCGGCTTGCTCGGATAGTCGGCGGCGGCCGCCAACGCGGGCGCGCACACGAGCGCGGCGCCTGCCAGAAAAATCATGGCTGCCTTCATCGTCTCCTCCGCGCCGGCGTTGTCTTTTCGTGGGAATTGCAAGGTCCGCCGGTTTGCGGTCGGCTGGCCGACCGCTAGGCCGCAAGATTATCACGCTTCTTGCCCGCCGACCCGCTCGTGGCGATCCAAATTCCGGCGAACACGGCGAGGAGACCGACAACGAGGTTGATCCCGATCGATTCACCCAATGTGAGCGCGCCCACCGCCGAGGCGAACACGGGATTGATCGTAATGGTGATGGCGGTTCGCGTCGGCGTCGTGCGCTCGAGCGCGAACACCCAGAGGAAAAAGGCGGCGGCGCCGCCGAACACGCCCAGGTAAACCACCGCCATCCACTGCGCAGCATGAAAGCTTGCAACGCTCGCATAGCCCTCGCTCCAGGCGGCCACGGCCACGAGGCACGCCGCGCCGAACCCCATGCCGGCGGTGACATACGCCAATGGGCTCGACCGAACGATGAACGGGCGCGACCACACGTTGTAAAGCGCCATCACCAGCGTGGCCGCGATCATGATCAGGTCGCCGCGCCAGGCCCCGGCGGGCGCGTCCGCAAGGCCGGTGAGGAGTGCGACCGCGGCCCCAGCAATGGCGATGATCACGCCCACGCTTTTGCGAGTATCGAGCGCTTCAATTCCAAACGCGGCGCCGACGAGCATCGTCATCAAGGGCAAAGTCGAGAGCGCAAGCGAGCCCCGCGCCGCCGTGGTGTAGCGAAATGCCAGATTGAACAGCACGATGAAGAACGCAAAATACATGACGCCGAGCGCGGCGACACCGAGCCAATCCCGGCCGCGCGGCCATTTGATCCGCAGCGCCAACGCGATCGGCAGCAACAGCAGAAATCCGACGCCAAATCGAAACACGCCGAGGGTGACCGGATCGCTCATGCCGATCGCAAACCGGGTGGTGCCACCCGCCACTCCGCCCAACGCGCTCGACGCGATCGCCGCGAGCACGCCGACATATTCGTTTCGGGAAGGGCGCATGGGAAGTCAGGAGAGACGGCCTACGATCCCACGTCAACAGGGCCGACCTCGCCACCAGGTATGCAATCGCCATCAGAGCGGAAGATTATCGTGCTTCCTTGCCGGCATCTCCACTCGTTTGCCCCGCAGCATCGCGAGCGCCTTGGCGATGCGCGAGCGCGTGGCGCGCGGCATGATCACGTCGTCGATGTAGCCGCGCTCGGCGGCGGCAAAGGGTGAGAGGAAGCGATCCTCGTATTCCCTGGTGCGGGCCGCGATCTTCTTGGCGTCGCCGATATCGGCGCGGAAGATGATCTCGACCGCGCCTTTTGCGCCCATCACGGCGATCTGCGCCGTCGGCCAAGCATAGTTGACGTCGCCGCCGATGTGCTTCGAGGCCATCACGTCGTAGGCGCCGCCGAACGCCTTGCGCGTGATCACGGTGACGAGCGGCACCGTGGCCTGCGAATAGGCGAACAGCAGCTTCGCCCCGTGCTTGATGAGCGCGCCATATTCCTGGTTGGTGCCCGGCAAGAATCCCGGCACGTCGACGAAGGTCACGATCGGAATGCCGAACGCGTCGCAGAAGCGCACGAAGCGCGCGGCCTTGCGCGAGGCGTCGATGTCGAGCACGCCGGCGAGCACGATGGGCTGGTTCGCGACGAAGCCCACGCTGCGCCCGGCGATACGGCCGAAGCCGGTGACGATGTTCTTCGCGAACGCCTCTTGCAGCTCGAAGAAGTCGCCCTCGTCGGCAATCTTGAGGATCAGTTCCTTGATGTCGTAGGGCTTGTTCGGATTGTCGGGGATGAGCGTATCGAGCGATTTCTCCTCGCGTTCGAGGTCGTCGTGCGAGGGCCACTCGGGGACGCCGGCCTCGCTGTTGGCGGGCAGGAAGTCGAGCAGTCGGCGCATCTGCAGCAGGCACTCGACGTCGTTTTCGTAAGAGCCGTCGGCGATGCCGGACTTCGTCGTGTGCACGGCGGCGCCGCCGAGTTCCTCGGCCGTCACCACCTCGTTGGTCACGGTCTTCACCACATCGGGGCCGGTCACGAACATGTAGCTGGTGTCGCGCACCATGAAAACGAAATCGGTCATGGCCGGCGAATAAACGTCGCCGCCCGCGCACGGACCCATGATGACGGAAATTTGCGGGATCACGCCGGACGCGATCACGTTACGCTTGAACACCTCGCCGTAACCACCGAGCGCGGCGACGCCCTCTTGGATGCGCGCGCCGCCGGCATCGAACAGCCCGATGATCGGCGCGCGCGCCTTCATCGCCATGTCCTGGATCTTGACGATTTTCTGCGCGTGGGCCTCGGAGAGCGAGCCGCCAAACACGGTAAAATCCTTGGCGAAGGCGAATACGGTGCGGCCGTTGACCGTGCCCCAGCCGGTGACGACGCCGTCGCCGGGAATCCTGCTCTTTTCCATCCCGAACTCGGCCGAGCGGTGCTCGACGAACATGTCGAACTCCTCGAACGAGCCCTTGTCCATCAACAGCTCGAGTCGTTCGCGCGCGGTGAGCTTGCCGCGCTTGTGCTGCGCGTCGATGCGCGCCTGACCGCCGCCGGCGCGCGCGCGTCCACGACGTTCTTCGAGCTTGTCGAGAATGTCCTTCATGACCGCGCCTCGCCGCCTCCTGCGATACAAAATCCATAGCATGTACGGGTATTTGAGGGTAAACTTTCCGCCGTGTGAAAGTATTCGAGGGGAGCAAAGCATGCCCGAAGAATCGCGCTACAAGGTCTTGTCCTACTGCAGCGCTGCGCTAGTACTCGCCATGGTCGCGGCGAGCGCGCCTGCGATCGCGCAATTTCCTCCCGCCCCCGACGACCAGCCGGCCGCGAAAGGCAAGCGCGCGGCTGCATCCAGCATCAACGGCAACTGGAGCGGCCAACTCACCCAAGTCGGCAGCCAAACGCCTTACAAGTTCGAGCTCGCGATCAGCGCTAAGGGCGCAGAGACGAAGTACCCCGATCTCGACTGCAGCGGGAAGCTCACCCGCGTGGGATCATCGCAATCCTACGTGTTCTACGCCGAGGCCATCACCAAAGGCCAAGCCGACAAAGGCGGTCGCTGCCCGGACGGCACCATTACCGTCGTGCGGCAAGGAGATGATCTCGCGCTCGGCTGGTTCGGCAGCGTTCAAGGCACCACCGTCGTTGCCTACGGCACGCTGAAGAAGAAGTAATGCCGGGTACGCTGGCATCGTCGCCGCCGATGACGCCGATAGCACCGCGCCGGTCAGCCGGACTTCCTCATCAGGCCGCCTCCAACACCGTCGCAGCCGCCTGCATTTCAGCGAAGCGCGCGGCGCGCTGCTCGAGCGCGAGTTGGTCGCGGCCCCACAATTCCATATTCCAGTCCTCGTCGACATGCGCCGCCGCCCAGGCCGCATCGACCGACAGCCCACCGCGCGCCAGCGCGATCGCGAGCAGCGCCGAGCCGGTCAGCGTCGTGACCGCGTGGACGGCGCCGAGCCGCCATGGGTCGGTCGGGATGGCGCAGCCTGCGGCGGCGAGCGACTGCGCGGGCTGAGCGACGAAGGCGATTCCCTGCGCCAATACGAAGTCCGCGCCGAGAGTCTCGCGCACCCATGCGAGCACGGGGTCCCACGCCTTGGCTTGCCGCGTGACCAAGCCGGCGGGGCCCGGAGCGCGATAGAACACGAGATCGCAGGCGAGATACCGCTCGACCTCGGCCGCGACCGCCGACGGCGCCTCGACCACGCCGTCGATGATGGTATTGGCAAGACGCGTGAGTGGCATTTTTGCCGGCTCGATGACGTCGCGCTGCGCGTTCCATTCGGCCGCCAGCGCTTGTGCCAATGCGCGTTTCGGCGTCGCCAGCGCGCGGCGCGCCGGGGTCTTGACCGGCCGCCCGTCGAGAACGACGCGGAACTGCCCGTCGGCCTCCTCCACGTCGGCCTGCTGATAGAACCGGCGCCGCAAATGCGGCCGCACGGCGCGCCGCGCCGCCTGCTTCGGGTCGAGCGGCGCGTCTCTGAAGATATCCTCGAACAGGTCGCGCATGCTCTCAAGATGGGCCGCAAGCGCCGATCATGCAACGTCGCGCAGCGCGGCCGATCTTGTACGCCGGCGCACTTTTGCCGATGATAAGCCCGCGCAAAGTCTCGACGCGAGGACGAATGAAAGTCGGCGTTTTCGACCACCTCGATCGCAACGATCGTCCTCTGCGCACTTTCTACGAGGAGCGGCTGAAGATCGTCGAAGCCTACGATCGCGGCGGCTTCTATGCCTATCACACCGCCGAGCATCACGCGACGCCGCTGGGCCTTGCCGCCTCGCCCAGCGTTTTCCTCGCCGCGGTGGCTCAGCGCACGCAGCGCCTGCGCTTCGGTCCGCTGGTCTATACGCTTCCGCTTCACCATCCGCTGCGGGTGGTGGAGGAGATCTGCATGCTCGACCAGCTCAGCGGGGGACGCTTCGAGCTCGGCGTCGGTCGCGGCATCTCGCCGATCGAGACCGCCTATTACGGGGTCAAGCCCGACGACCGACAGAAGATGTATCTCGAAGCGCTGCAGATCCTGCGCCAGGCGCTGACCGAGCGGACGCTGACCTTTCACGGCGAATTCTATCACTATACCGACGTGCCGATGGAGCTCGAACCGTTCCAAAAGCCGCATCCTCCGTTCTGGGCGGGAGCGGGCACGCCCGATGGCGCGGAGGCCGCCGGCCGCAGCGGCTTTCATCTGGTCGCCAATGCGCTCACCTCGCAGATACGCACCATGACCGATCGCTACCGCGCGGCGTTCAAGGCATCGCATAGCCCGATGCTGGGGCTCGCCCGCTTCGTGATCATGGGGGAGACCGACGCGCAGGCGCTCGCCATCGCGCGCCGCGCGTATCCGCTCTGGCACCGGCACTTCCATCACCTCTTTCACATGCACGGCACCACCCCCGCCGGGGGAGAACGCCCGCCCCACTTCGATCAGATCAAGGACGGCGGTCGCGGCATCGCGGGCTCGCCCGCGACCGTGACGCGCATGATCAAGGCGCAGATGGAGGAGGCCGGCACCAACTATTTCGTCGGTCAGTTCGCCTTCGGCGATCTCACGCTCGCCGAGGTGCTGCGCACGGTCGATCTGTTCACACGCGAGGTCATGCCGGCGTTGAACGATGCGTGATGGCCGCAGGCGAAGCGCGCGTCGCGAACCTTCCTCTGCGCGCGAAAGCTTGCAGCGCGCTCAAGACCATCATCGGGCCTATGCCCACATTCGATCGCGGTGACCGGCAACCGAGAGTGGCGTCTGCGTCCTCCTGCTCGGTTGCATCGCAAGGCAGCGCCCATTCCGCATTGCACCATCGGACCACCAAAAAGAAGCGAGCAGATTCAATGGTTTACGTTCGTGAGGAACCCAATCACACAATTTTTACGAGAACGGTCGCTGACTCTAGCCGCGCCGCACCGCGCGCACGCGCGGACAGGTGATAAAACCCTGTTATGACGAATGTATCGGTGGAATTTCGAGGGGGGCTCCACTACTATCGCCGCCCGGATTCGGCTCACGCCACGCCGAATGCGGGGGAGACCGGCCGACGCTTGTTTCGCGCATGGCTGTCGAGGGGTGCGCGGCTAGCGTGCGTGCAGAGGAGTCAATGAAACCTACCGACATTTCGACGCCGGACTACTTCCACAAGGTCGTGGATTGCCAGTGGGCCTGTCCGGCTCATACCCCGGTTCCTGAATACATCCGGTTGATCGCGGCGGGCCGCTACAGCGACGCCTACATGGTCAACTGGAAATCCAACGTGTTTCCCGGCATCCTCGGCCGCACCTGCGACCGGCCGTGCGAACCAGCCTGCCGGCGCGTGCGCGTGGAGAACGAGCCGGTCGCGATCTGCCGCCTCAAACGGGTGGCGGCCGACTTCAAGGACGACATCCGCGCCCGCTTGCCCAAGCCGGCGGCCGCCAAGAACGGCAAGCGCATCGCGCTCGTGGGCGGCGGCCCCGCCTCGCTCACGGTCGCGCGCGACCTGGCGCCGCTCGGCTATCACTGCGTGGTGTTCGACCAGGACCCCAAGGCCGGCGGCATGATCCGCACGCAGATTCCGCGCTTCCGTCTGCCGGAATCGATCATCGACGAGGAATGTGACTATATCCTCGACCTCGGCATCGAATTTCACGGCGGCAGGCGCGTCGACAGCCTCAAGGCGCTGCTGGCGGAAGGCTGGGATGCGATCTTCGTCGGCTCGGGCGCGCCGCGGGGCCGCGATCTCGACATTCCCGGCCGCAAGGAAGCGGCGGCGAACATCCATATCGGCATCGACTGGCTCTCATCGGTCTCCTTCGGCCACGTCAGCAAAATCGGCAAGCGCGTGATCGTGCTCGGCGGCGGCAACACCGCCATGGACTGCTGCCGCTCGTCGCGCCGGCTCGGCGGCGAGGACGTGAAGGTGGTCGTGCGCTCGGGCTTCCAGGAAATGAAGGCGTCTCCCTGGGAAAAGGAGGACGCCATGCACGAAGACATCCCGATCCTGAATTTCCTCGTGCCGATAGAATTCACCCATGAGAACGGCCGCCTCACCGGCGTGCTGTTCGAGAAGGTGAAGGCCGAATACGACGCCAAGGGCCGGCGCAACCTCGTTGCGACCGGCGAACCGCATCAGCACATGGCTTGCGACGACGTGCTGGTCGCGGTCGGCCAGGAGAACGCTTTCCCCTGGATCGAGCGCGACGTCGGCATCGAGTTCGACAAATGGGATATGCCGAAGGTCGATCCCAAGACCATGGCCTCGACCCATCCGCGGGTGTTCTTCGGCGGCGACTCGGCCTTCGGCCCGAAGAACATCATCTGGGCGGTCGCCCACGGCCACGATGCCGCGCTGTCGATCGACAAGCTGTGCTCCGGCGGCGACATCAACGATCGTCCCCAGCCCATGGTCGAGATCGTCAGCCAGAAGATGGGCATTCACGAGTGGAGCTACGACAACGACATCGCGCCCGATCGGCGCTATCGCGTGCCGCTGCGCGACAAGGTGGTGGCGCTGCGCGACATCAAGGCCGAGGTCGAGCTCGGCTACGACGTCAATCTCGCCCTCAAGGAGGCGCACCGCTGCCTCAATTGCGACGTACAAACGGTTTTCACCTCCTCGCTGTGCATCGAGTGCGACGCCTGCGTCGACATTTGCCCGATGGACTGCATCACGTTTACGGCCAACGGCGAGGAAGCCGATCTGCGGACCCGACTCAAGGCACCCGCCAAGAATGTCACCCAGGACCTCTACGTCGCCAACGATCTCAAGACCGGCCGCGTCATGGTCAAGGACGAGGATGTCTGCCTGCACTGCGGGTTGTGCGCCGAACGCTGTCCGACCGGCGCCTGGGACATGAAAAAATATCTCATCGACATGACTCACGCGAATGACCAATGCCGAGTAGCAGCCCGATCAGCAGCGTAAACGACTTCGTCGTCCGGTTCGCCAACGTCAACGGCTCGGGCTCCGCCAGCGCCAACGAGCTGTTCGCGCGCTCGGTGCTGCGCATGGGTATTCCGGTCGCGCCGCGCAATATCTTCCCGTCCAACATCCAGGGCTTGCCGACCTGGTACGAGGTGCGCATCTCGGAAGCCGGGCACCTCGGCGCCCGCGGCGGCACCGATCTCATGGTGGCCATGAACCCGCAGACCTGGGACAGGGACGTGGCGGGGATCGAGCCCGGCGGATATCTACTCTACGATTGCACCAAGCCGCTGCCGACGTCCAAGTTCCGCGACGACATCACCGTCATCGGCGTGCCGCTGACCGCGATCTGCAATCGCGAATACACCGATGCGCGCCAGCGCCAGCTGTTCAAGAACATCGTCTATGTCGGGGCGCTTTGTGCGCTGCTCGACATGGACGTCGAGGCTACCGAGCGGCTCGTCGCCGAGCAGTTCCGCTCGAAGGAAAAACTCATCCAAGCGAACCTCCATGCGCTCCATCTCGGACGCGACTGGGCGCTCGAAAACCTGCAGTGCCCGATCGGGCTGCGCTTGCGTCACGCCAAGACGGTCGGGGATCGCATCTTCATCGAAGGCAACTCGGCCGCCGCACTGGGCGCGGTCTACGGCGGCGCGACCGTGTGCGCTTGGTATCCGATCACGCCGTCATCCTCGCTGGCGGATGCCTTCACCAACCATTGCAGGCGGCTGCGGGTCGATCCAGTGACCAAGAAGAACAAGGTCGCGATCGTGCAGGCGGAGGACGAGCTCGCCTCGATCGGCATGGTGATCGGCGCCGCCTGGAACGGCGCGCGCGCCTTCACCGCCACCTCCGGTCCCGGCATCTCGCTGATGCAGGAGTTTCTAGGCTTGGCCTACTTCGCCGAAATTCCCGCGGTCATATTCGACGTCCAGCGCGCCGGCCCTTCGACCGGCATGCCGACGCGCACGCAGCAATGCGACCTGATCTCCTGCGCCTATGCCTCCCACGGCGACACCAAGCACGTGCTGCTGTTCCCGGAAGATCCGGCCGAGGCGTTCGACTTCGCGGCCGACGCTTTCGATCTCGCCGACCGCCTGCAGACGCCGATCTTCGTCATGCTCGATCTCGACATCGGCATGAATCATCGCTTGTGCCGGCCGCTGA
>JAFAHL010000045.1 GCA_019237215.1 Hyphomicrobiales bacterium
CTCAAGGATTACGTCGGCCGGCCGACGCCGCTCTATTTCGCCGAGCGGCTGACCGAGCATCTTCGTGCGGCCGGCGCCTCCAATGGCGGCGGCGGGGCGAAGATCTATCTCAAGCGCGAGGACCTCAATCACACCGGCGCGCACAAGGTGAACAACGTGCTGGGCCAAATCCTGCTCGCGCGCCGCATGGGCAAGCCGCGCGTCATCGCCGAAACCGGCGCCGGCATGCACGGGGTCGCGACCGCGACCATGTGCGCGAAGTTCGGCCTCGAATGCGTCGTCTATATGGGCGTGGTCGACGTCGAGCGGCAGCAGCCGAACGTGCTGCGCATGCAGGCGCTGGGCGCCGAGGTGCGCTCGGTGGAATCGGGGTCGAAGACGCTCAAGGACGCCATGAACGAGGCGCTGCGCGACTGGGTCACCAACGTCGCCAACACCTTCTACTGCATCGGCACGGTCGCCGGCCCGCATCCCTATCCGATGATGGTGCGCGACTTCCAATCGATCATCGGCAACGAAACCCGCGCGCAAATGCTCGAAGCCGAAGGGCGTTCGCCCGACTCGCTCTTTGCCTGCATCGGCGGCGGCTCGAATGCCATGGGCCTGTTCCATCCGTTCCTCGACGATGCCCACATCGAAATTTACGGCGTGGAGGCGGCGGGGCACGGGCTCGCGAGCGGCTTGCACGCGGCTTCGATCGCCGGCGGCCGGCCCGGCGTCCTGCACGGCAACCGCACCTACCTGCTCATGGACGAGGATGGGCAGATCAACGAGGCGCACTCGATCTCGGCCGGCCTTGATTACCCCGGCATCGGCCCGGAGCACGCCTGGCTCAACGACATCAAGCGGGTGAAATATCTTTCGGCGACGGACGAGGAGGCGCTGGCCGCGTTCGAGCTGTGCTCGCGGCTCGAAGGCATCATCCCCGCGCTCGAGCCCGCGCATGCGTTGGCGAGGGTGATGGATCTGGCGCCGCAAAAGCCGAAGGATCATCTGATGGTGGTCAACTTGTCCGGACGCGGCGACAAGGATTTGGCGAGCGTGGCGGCTTATCTGGAACGGCGAAAAGGATGAGCGCGGGCGGGAGCGGCCTGTGATCAGCAGGCAGAAGATCGTCGGTTGGATTTTGATCGCCGTGTCCGCCGCCTACATCGCGTATTTCCTGCGGGTCCGGCTGTTCAGCCCCGGCCCCATTCTGGAGAACAAGGAATGGGTGCAGTTCATCGGCTCTATCGTGACGTTGATGCTGGGCACCATCAATGTCCGCATGGCCGCGATGCGCGAGCGCAAGCGCAAAGGCTTGCCCGATTGAGCAGGGAGCGAAATCGTCCCTTCCCATGAGCACGCGCATCGATCGCCGCTTCGAGGAGCTCAAGTCGCAAGGTCGCGCCGCGCTGGTGACGTTTCTCACCGCCGGCGACCCCGACCCGGAGACCTCGCTCGCGCTGTTGCGCGCCGTTCCGGCGGCCGGCGCCGACGTGGTGGAGCTCGGCATGCCGTTCACGGATCCGATGGCGGACGGCCCGGCGATCCAGCTGTCGTCGCAACGCGCGCTCAAGGCCGGGCAGACGCTCAAGAAGACGCTCGCGATGGTGCGCGCCTTTCGCCACGACGACGATGCGACGCCGCTCGTGCTCATGGGCTACTACAACCCGATCTATGTCTACGGCGTCGACCGCTTCCTGCGCGACGCCAAATCCGCCGGCGTCGACGGGCTGATCGTGGTGGACTTGCCGCCGGAGGAGGACGAGGAGCTGTGCCTGCCCGCGCTCAAGGCCGGGGTGAATTTCATCCGCCTGGCGACGCCCACGACCGATGACAAGCGCCTGCCGGCCGTGCTCGCGAACACGTCGGGCTTCGTCTACTACGTCTCGATCACCGGCATCACCGGCGCGGCCACCCCGGATCCGGCAAAGGTTGCGGCCGCCGTCACCCGCATCAAGCGCCACACCAAGCTGCCGGTGGCGGTCGGCTTCGGCGTGCGCACCGCCGAGCAGGCGGCGGTGATCGCGGCGGGCGCCGACGGCGTGGTCGTCGGCTCGGCGCTGGTCAACGCGCTCAAGGCGAGCCTCGACGGCGACGACAAGGCCACGGCGAAAACGGTGACGGTGGTGGTCGACCTCGTCGCCGAACTCGCCCGCGGCGTGCGCGGCGCCCGCCGCGTGGCGGCGGAATAGCGCCGCAAGATCCGAGATGTTCGCCGCAACCGCGGCTGCTAAAATCGAGCCACCATGACGGAACACGGCTTTGCGCTCTTTGACACGGATATCGGCCCATGCGGCATCGCATGGGGCGCGCGCGGCATCATCGGCGTGCAGCTGCCGGAGGCGAGCGAGGCGCGCACCCGCGCGCGTCTCGTGCGGCGATATCCGCATGCGCGCGAGGCGCCGCCGCCGGCGCAGGTGCGGCGCGTGATCGACGGCATCGTCTCGCTGCTGGGCGGGCAGGCGAGCGATCTTTCCGGTGCCGCGCTCGACATGGATGGCCTGCCTGCGTTCGATCGCAGCGTCTACGAGGTCGCGCGCGGCATTGCGCCGGGCGCGACGCTCTCGTACGGCGAGATCGCGGCGCGGCTCGGCGAACGCGGGCTGGCGCGCGACGTCGGGCAAGCGCTCGGACGAAACCCGTTCCCGATCATCGTGCCGTGCCATCGCGTGCTCGCGGCCGGCGGCAAGGCCGGCGGCTTCTCCGCCAACGGCGGCGTCACCACCAAGCTGCGCCTGCTCACGATCGAACGCGCGCGCACGAGCGATGCGCCCACGCTGTTCGACGGCGATCGCGCGTTCGGTTTCGCGCTCAAGCCGAAGGCGCGCAGCCGGCGCTGAGCGCGGCGATCCGCGGCCTTTGTTCGCGGTTGCCAGGGCTGCGCCGGCAATCCATATATGCGCTCGGAAAGGACCGCGTCATGAACTGGATCTCCAACGTCGTCCGGCCGAAAATCCGCAATTACTTCGCGCGCCGCGACACGCCGGAGAATCTCTGGATCAAATGCCCGGAGACCGGCCAGCTCGTATTCTACAAGGACGTCGAGGCCAACCAATTCGTCATCCCCGGCTCCAACTATCATATGCGCATGGGGGCGATGATGCGGCTCAAGTCGATGTTCGACAACGAGACCTGGTTCGACATCGCGATCCCCGCGGTGCCGCTCGATCCGCTCAGGTTCCGCGACGAGCTGCGTTACGCCGACCGCCTCAAGGATGCGCGCGCCAAGACCGGCACCAACGATGCCATCAAGCTCGGTTTCGGCAAGCTCGACGGATTGCCGGTGGTGATCGGCGTGCAGGATTTCGACTTCATGGGCGGCTCGCTCGGCATGGCCGCGGGCGAAGCCGTGATCAAGGGGCTGGAGACTGCCGTCGACAAGGGCACGCCGTTCATCATGTTCGCGGCCTCCGGCGGCGCGCGCATGCAGGAGGGAATTTTCTCGCTGATGCAGCTGCCGCGCACCACGCTGGCGGTGCAGATGCTGCGCGAGGCGCGGCGGCCCTACATCGTCGTGCTCACCAATCCGACCACCGGCGGCGTCACCGCGTCCTATGCCATGCTCGGCGACGTCCACATCGCGGAGCCGGGCGCGCTCATCGGTTTTGCCGGACCGCGCGTCATCGAGCAGACCATCCGCGAGAAGCTGCCCGACGGCTTTCAACGCGCCGAATATTTGAGAGACCACGGCATGGTCGACATGGTCGTCAACCGCGGCGACCTGCGGCCCACGCTTGCAAATCTGTGCAGGCTGTTGACCAAGGCGCGCCCCAAGCCCCCGGTCGAGAAACTGCCGGTTCCCGCCGCCGGCTGACGTGCGTCCTTCGGTGCGCGCGCGGCCTGCGCCGGCGCGACGCGCCGTTCCAAGGGGGGTCGCGTGGAAATGACGAAGACATGACCCCCATCGAGACCACCGTCGCGCGGCTCACGGCGTTGCATCCGAAACGGATCGATCTGTCGCTCGATCGGATGTGGCGCATTCTCGCCGCGCTCGGTCATCCCGAGCGGCGGCTGCCGCCGACAATCCATGTCGCCGGCACCAACGGCAAGGGCTCCACCATCGCTTTCATGCGCGCGATCCTGGAGGCGGCGGGGCTGCGCGTGCACGTCTATACCTCGCCGCATCTCGTGCGCTTCAACGAGCGCTTTCGGCTCGCCGCCGCGGGTGAGGGACGGCTCGTTTCGGACGAAGAGCTCGCCGACGCGCTCGATGAATGCGAGCGCGTCAACGCGGGCGCGCCCATCACCGTATTCGAAATCACGACGGCGGCTGGGCTCCTGCTGTTTGCGCGCCGTCCGGCCGACGCGATGCTGCTCGAGGTCGGCCTGGGTGGACGACTCGATGCGACCAATGTCGTCGATCGCCCGCTTGCGACGGTGGTTACGCCGGTATCGTTCGATCACGCCGAACATCTCGGCGACACCGTCGGCAAGATCGCGGCCGAGAAGGCCGGCATTTTCAAACCGCGCGTGCCCGCCATCGTCGCGGCGCAGCCGCGCGAGGCGTTGGCGGCGATCGAGCGCGAGGCCGCGCGCGTCAAGGCGCCGATCAAGATCGCCGGCGAGGACTGGACGGCGACGGAGGAGCGCGGCCGTCTCGTCTATCAGGATGACGCGGGCTTGCTCGACCTTCCGGCGCCGAAGCTCTATGGCCGCCACCAGTTCGAGAATGCCGGCGTCGCCATCGCCGCGTTGCGCGCGGTCGGCGAGCTGAAGCTTGCGGCGGCGGCGTTCGAGACCGGCATTGCCAAGGCCGAATGGCCGGCGCGCATGCAGCGTCTGGCGCATGGGCGGCTCGCGGCGCTCTGCCCGCCGGGAAGCGAGCTCTGGCTCGACGGCAGCCACAACGCGGACGGCGGGCGCGCCATCGCCAACGCGCTCGCCGATTTGGAGGAGCGCGTGTCGCGCCCGCTTGTGCTCGTGGTCGGCATGCTGTCGACCAAGGATGGCGAGAGCTTTCTGCGGAATTTCGCCGGGCTTGCCCGCCGCATCGTGGCGGTGGCGATCCCCGGTCAGGAGAAAAGCTTTTCCGCCGACGCGATCGCCGACGCCGCGCGCGCGGTCGGCATTCCCGCGCAGAGCGCCGATGACTTGGAGGCCGCGCTCGCCGCGATCGGCCGCTTCGGGCTTGCGCCGCCGCCGCGCATCCTC
>JAFAHL010000074.1 GCA_019237215.1 Hyphomicrobiales bacterium
ACTGCTTCTGTTCTTGCAAGACCTCATACCGTCCGTGTTCGAAAAGCCGCTTCTGGGCGATTGATTACGACAGCGCCTTCCGAAGAACCGCGGTGGGTCACAAGCCCCCCGTCCTCGTGCTCAAATCTCCACTTGGCCGCACTTGGCCGCGTCCGCCCCATGACGCTCATTTCTTCGCCGGCGAGAAGTCCTGATTGCTGAAATTTGATCGCATCGGCCGCCGGATGGCGATGTAGGGTCGATTCGCGGCCTGGTGGCAGGAGTTGCACGCTGCCGTCAGTTCGTCGAAGGCGGCCGAAAACTTGCTGAAATCGCGGGTTGCGATTGCGCCCTCCATATCGGCGATCGTACCGGTGATGAGTGCATCGATCATTTGACCGACCGGAATATTTTGATAGCGCGGAACGAGGTCCTGCACGTCGGAGAATACTTCCTTCAGCTCGTTCAATTCGTATCCAGCGAGCTCCCAGTTGCGGGCCTGCCCGGCGAGCCAGAGCTTGGCGTGATCGGTTTGAATCCTCCCCATGAATTCACCCAGGCCGGGAATGTAGCCTTTCGGAAGCTCCTGGGTCGGCGCCGACGCTGGCGGGGACTGCTGCGCGGGATTCGGCAGGGGCTGGCTGCTCGCGGCGCAACTCACGGCCGCGACCAAGCCAAGAATGAGAGCGATTCTAAGCCATTTCATTGGGAACTCGCTTGATTTCGCTGGCTGCGTCGAAGCACAGCCGCGGCCACCTTTCGTGAACTGCAGCAGCAGCGTCTGGGTAGACACCATATCGCTATCGAGCCGGCCCGCATGCGTCCAGTCTCCACGCCTGCGGCTGAAACGTACTCGGCAATCGACCCCATGCGAGCGGCGCCGACCAGACCGTGCCCGCGTGCTCAAATCTCCACTTGGCCGCCGAGCTCGATCACCCGGTTCGGCGGAATGCGGAAAAATTCCGTCGCCGCCAGCGCGTTGCGATGCATGGCCTCGAACAATTTGCAGCGGATGGTGCGAAAGCGCGAGCCTCCCTCCGGCACGATGGTCACTCTGCCCACGAAGAACGAGGTGTCCATCATGTTGAATTGAAGGTCCTGCGCGCCGCACCGCTCGAGCACTCTCGGCACGTTGGGGTTCTGCATGAAGCCGTAATAGGCGACCACGGAATGGAAGTTGTCGCCGAGGTGGACGACCTCGAGGCGCTGCTCGGGCGGGACGCGCGGAACGTGGCGGGTGACGACGTGCAGCAGCACGATGCGCTCGTGCAGCACCTTGTTGTGCTTGAGATTGTGCAGCAGCGGAACCGGCACCACATCGACCCGGCTGGTCAGATAGATCGCGGTGCCCGGCACCCGCGCCTTGCCGTGAACCTGGGCGATGAACTGGCCGAGCGGCATGGTGTCGCGCTCGAGCTTGCGCATCAGCGCGGTGCGGCCCTGCCGCCACGTCGACATGGCGAAGTAGAGCGCCGCGCCGACGACCAGCGGCACCCAGCCGCCTTCAAACACTTTCATCATGTTGGCGCTGACAAACGCGAGATCGACGATGACGAACAGACCCGCGACCGCGATGCTCAGGGGCAGGCTCCAACCCCACACCTCGCGCATGGCCAGAAACATCAGAAGCGAGGTGAGCAGCATGGTCAACGCGACCGCAATGCCGAACGCCGAAGCGAGATTCTCCGATGAGCGAAACATGAGCGTCAGGCCCAAAGTCAGCACCATCAAGGTCCAGTTGACGAATCCCACGTAGATCTGGCCGTAACCTTCCGATGACGTCTGGGTGATGTGCAGCCGCGGGCACAAGCCGAGCTGGATGGCTTGGCGCGTCATCGAGAACGTGCCGCTGATGATGGACTGGCTCGCGATGACGGTCGCCACGGTGGCGAGCGCCACCAGCGGCACCTGCAGGATCGGCGGACATAACATGAAGAACGGGTTGGCCTCCTCCGCGACCCCGCCGTCGACCGCGACCGCAGCCTGGCCGGCGTAGTTCAGCAGCAACGTCGGCAGCACCAGCCCGTACCAGGCGAGCCTTATGGGTTGCGCGCCGAAGTGGCCCATATCGGCGTAGAGCGCCTCGGCGCCGGTGGCGCACAGGAACACGCCGCCCAGCACCAGGAAGCCGGTCAATCCATGCCCGAACAGATAGTGGAGCCCGTAGCGCGGGTCGAGCGCCACCAGCACGCCGGGATGGCGGATGATACCGAGCAGCCCGAGCGCCCCGATCGTCACGAACCAGAGCGTCATGATCGGGCCGAACAGACGGCCGATGCGCGCGGTGCCCTGGGGTTGCAGGCAGAACAGCGCGATGAGAACGAAGATCGACAGCGGCAACACGTAGGGCGCGAATGCCGGCAGCGGCGTCTTGATTCCTTCGAGCGCGCTCAGCACCGAAATCGCCGGGGTAATGGCGCCGTCGCCATAGAGCAAGGCGGCGCCGAGAATGCCAAGGGCGATCACGCCGGCGCGTTCGCCATGCTTGATGCCGAGCAACGACATCAGCGCCAGGATGCCGCCCTCGCCGTCGTTGTCCGCGCGCATCACGATCGCGACGTATTTGATCGACGTGGTGATGACGAGCGTCCACACGATCAGCGACAGCATGCCGAGCACCGCGGCCGGCGTTGCCTCGCCGCCTGCCCATGCGATCGCGGTCTTGAAGGTGTAGAGGGGGCTGGTGCCGATGTCGCCGTAGACCACGCCAAGCGCCGCCAGCGCCATGGGAGCGAGCGGCCCGCGGGGAGGCGCTTGCTCTGCCGCTACGGTGGCGATCGTCATCGCGCGCTCCCGTGGTCCAGTAAGGGCAATTCTATCGGCGCCCGCATCTGCGCGGGCGCTGCAAGCCATATGCCAGGATTTCTATGACGCCTTTATAGGGATGCGATAGGGATGGCGACTTTGGGGATGGCAACATCATACGCCGAATGACCCGTGGCTCTTTCAGCCGCGGGCCACGCCCGAGGGAAGCGATTTGCTTTGTTCCGCAGCGCTGCGGCGGGTCGCCTGAACGCGAGGATGCCCCCGGGGGCCTTAGGCGCCGGGACCTAAGGCAGCGTGTTCGGGCGGTCTGCGCCTTCGTCCTGACGGCGCCCGGGCCTCTCGGAAGGTCCGCCCCCATCTCGCCGTCGGTCACAGATACTTGGTGATGATCCGGAACTCTC
>JAFAHL010000086.1 GCA_019237215.1 Hyphomicrobiales bacterium
CAGGTGCGCGCTCTTGTCGAGGCCGATCCGCGTGTGCTCGCGGACCCTGCGCCGAGCGTGCTGCTCGACCGCAGCACCGCCAACGCGCTCGAGATCGTTGTTGGCTTCTCGACCGTCGAGGACGCGGCGGCGCTCGTCAAAAGCGATCTTATCAAGGCTGCGCACGCCACGCTCGACGCTTATTGTCAATCGGCGTCCAAAAGGGCCCCCGGATCGGCGTGCAAAAAGGACCCCTTGCGACAACTGCCACGATCGTCGGGGTTGGACGGCGGGCGGGCGCGTAGCCCCAGACGTAGCGCAGCGCCCGACCGACGTCCGATGCACGGGCGCTTGAAGCCGCACCGGTTTTGTTACCGAGCGGGCGTCAGCGCGCTCGGCTCGTAGAGAAGCCAGTGGTCGACAAGCTCCCTCTGCATCAGTCGCGGCCAAAGCCGCGCGGCGGCTCGATAGCGGCCAGTTCGTCGAGGTCGAGCTCGTCGATGGCCTGCAACGCTTGGGCGGTGGCGCTTTCCTGAAGGTTGTCAGGCAAGGCCTGGAGCCACGCTCGATATTCGGCCTGGAGGGCGAGCAGGAGGTTGACCGCCTCGTGCCAGCGCTGGGCACGGCTTCGGCGGTCGGCCGGTCGCCGGTAGTGGACCACCGGCCCTGCTGCGGCGCGGGTGGTGCGATGTCGGGCCTGTCGCTCGGCATTGGTCATCGGTTTGTCGCCGAGGGGCGGGCGGGGCATGGTCTACTGCCAAGCGTTACGTAACGGAACCGGCGCGGGATCAGGCGCGGTGTTTGAAGCGCCAACTCTCGTTGCCGGTCTCGATGATTTCGCAGTGGTGGGTCAGGCGGTCGAGCAGCGCGGTCGTCATCTTGGCGTCGCCGAAGACGCTCGGCCATTCGCCGAAGGCAAGGTTGGTGGTGACGATGACGGAAGTACGCTCATAGAGCCGGCTGATCAGATGAAAGAGCAGCTGGCCGCCAGCCTGCGCGAAGGGCAGATAACCGAGTTCGTCAAGCACGACGAGGTCCATGCGGGTGAGATATTCGGCGAGCCGGCCCTGTCGATTGGCGCGGGCTTCGTTCTCCAGCCGGTTGACGAGGTCGACGACGGTATAAAAGCGGCCGCGGGCGCCGCCGCGGATGCAGGCGCGGGCGATGGCAATAGCGAGATGGCTCTTGCCGGTACCGGTTCCCCCGACCAGCACGGCGTTGCGCTGCTCGACGAGGAAGCCGCCGCCGGCCAGGTCGCGGATCAGGGTCTCGTTGATCGGCGTGCCGGCGAAGTCGAAGTCATCGATGTCCTTGGCCAGCGGCAATTTGGCGATGGTCAGCTGGTATTTGATCGAGCGCGCCTGCTTCTCGGCGATCTCGGCGGCGAGCAGATCAGCGAGAATACGCGGCGGCTCGTGCCGGCGCTTGATGGCCGTGGTCATCACCTCGTCGTAAGCGACACGCATGCCGTACAGCTTGAGCTTCGCCATCAGCTCGAGGACCTCGGTGCGTTCCATCAGCCGGCCCGCCGCAGGCGATCGTAGCGGGCGCAATCGGCGATCGGCGCCTGCCGCAGACGCAAGGCCTCCGGCGCCGGGATCGGCGCCACCGGTCCGGGATCACGCTGGCGCGCCAGAATGTTGAGCACGACATCGGCGGAATGGACGCCGCCGGCGAGGGCTTCAGCACAGGCAGCCTCAACGGCAGTAAGGCCGTCGGTCGGCACCGCGGCGAGGATCTTGACCATCTGGCGATCGCCGTCATCCGAGCCCTTCAGCCGGTGCCGCAGGCGCTCCAGATTGGCCGGCAACAGCCAGTCCCTGAACGGCGCGCCGTTCCTGAGCGCGCCGGGCTTACGGGCCAGCACCGGCACGTAATGCCACGGGTCGTAGATCGTCTGGTTGCGGCCGAAACAGCGCGCATGCTCGCCAACGATGGCGCCATCCTGGCGGATGACGATGCGCTCGGCATAAGCCTGGATCTCGACCGGCCGGCCGACAGCCCGCGAAGCGACCGAGTATTTGTTGTTGTCGAAGCGCACCAGGCAGGTCTTGGAGACCGAGGCCTGCGTCGCGCGGAAGCCGTCGAACCGGACGCCGAGCGGCACCAGCTGCGCGCGCTCGGCCTCGAAGACCTGCCAGATCGTCCGATCGGCCAGCTCCGGGTGCTTGTTGGCCTTGGCGGAGAGGATGCACTGGTCGAGCAGCCAAGCGTTCAGCTCCGCATAGCTCGCCACCCGCAGGCGCGGCGCGAACAGGCGCTCGCGGATGTTGCCGACCTGGTTCTCGACTTGCCCCTTCTCCCAGCCGGCCGCTGGCGTGCAGGCGGTCGGCTCGATCAGGTAATGGCCGCACATCTGCAGAAAACGGCGGTTGAACCGGCGGTCCTTGCCGATGAACACCGCCTCGACGGCTGTCTTCATATTGTCGTAGATGCCGCGCGTGCAGGCGCCCTTGAAGAAATCAAAAGCCCGGGCGTGGGCGTCGAACATCATCTCCTGGCTCTCGCGCGGATAGGCGCGCACAAACGGCATCCGGCTGTGACAGAGCCGAACATGCGCCACCTTGACCCGCGTCGTCACCCCGTTCAGCACGACGATCTCGTGACTCCAGTCGAATTGGTAGGCTTCGCCCGGCGCAAAGCTCAGCGGCACATAAGCCTCTGCCGTCGCCGCCCCGCGCGCCCTCCGCCACAGGCGTGCATAGCGCCGAACCGCGTCGTAGCCGCCCTCGTAGCCGAGGCCGCGCAGCTCCTCGAACACCCGAACCAGCGTCAGCCGTTCGCGCGCCGGCTTCCCCTCGTTCGCCACCAGTAAGCCGTCGAGCTGATCGCGCCACGGATCGATCCGCGGCAGCGGCTGCCGCCCCCGCTCATAGTGAAATTCTGTCGCCTCCGAGCGAATCACCTTGCGCACCACTTTGCGAGATAGGTGAAACTCGCGGCAAATCGCTTTGATCGGC
>JAFAHL010000090.1 GCA_019237215.1 Hyphomicrobiales bacterium
GCCGATCACGATGGTGAAGGAGGAGCCGGCGAGCCCGAAACCGATCACCGCGCCGGCGGTGAGATGCAGCATCCCCGGCGTGGCCGCGTAGGCCATGGAGGCCAGGCCCACGGCATAGAGCACCGCCCCTATGCTGAGAACCGGCGCTGCCCCATAACGGTCCGCCACCGCCCCCGCCAACGGCTGCGCCGCGCCCCACAGCAGCATTTGGATCGCGAGCGCGAGCGCGAACACATCGCGGCCCCAGCCGTGCGCACTCGACATCGGGGTGAGGAAAAATCCCAACCCCGAGCGCGCCCCGAAGCCGATCATTGCGATCAGGCAGCCGCAAACCAGGATGACGGCGGGCATGCGCCACAGCGGGACAACCGAGGACAGGCTCGTATCTGCCTTGGCGCTCCTCCCGCTTTGTGCCGTGCGCCCGTCCATCCCGGGATCATCCGTCGTCAGGCCGGCGCGGCGGCCGCGCGCACCACCGGTTTTTCCACGATCGGCAGGTTTACCACCGCGGAGAGCACGCCGAACAGGACCGAAAGCCACCACACCGCGTCGTAGGAGCCGGTGCGCACGAACACGATGCCGCCGAGCCACACGCCGAGGAAGCCGCCGACTTGGTGGCTGAAGAAGGCCAAGCCGGCGAGCGTCGCGAGCCAACGCGTGCCGAATATCAACGCGATGATGCCGTTGGTCGGCGCGACGGTGGAGAGCCAGAGCAGGCCCATGACCGCGCCGAACAAGATCGAAGACAGCGCCGTCACCGGAAACGAGATGAAGGCGAGCACCGCGGCGGCACGGGCGAAATAGATGAACGAGAGGATGTAACGCTTGGGCATGAGATTGCCGAGCCAGCCCGAGGCGAGCGAGCCGACGATGTTGAACAGCCCGATCGCCGCGATGGTCCAGGCGCCGACTTGCGCCGAAAGGCCGCGATCGACGAGGTAGGCCGGCATGTGGACGGTGATGAAGGCGAGTTGGAAACCGCAGGTGAAGAAACCGAGCACGAGCAGGACATAGGAGCGGTGGCCGATCGCCTCCGACAGCGCCTGCCGCAGCGATTGTGACGCGGGGCCCTGCGAGCTTTCGGCCGGAGCCGTGGCGAGCGCAAGCGACAGCGGCAGCACCAGCAGCATGCCCACGCCGAAGCTCAGCAGCGCGGTCTGCCACCCGAACGCGTCCATCAGCGAGACCGCGAGTGGAGAATAGAGGAACTGACCGAACGAGCCGGCGGCCGTGCCTGCGCCGAAGGCAAGCAAGCGCCAGCGTTCGGGGAGGAGCTTGCCGAACGCGGCGAGCACGACGGAGAAGGAGCAGCCAGCCAAGCCGAAGCCGATGAAGACGCCGGCGGCGAGATCGAGCATCCCAGGCGACGTCGAATACGCCATCAAGATCAGGCCGACCGCGTAAAACGTGCCGCCGGCCCACAACACGCGCACGGTGCCGTAACGGTCGGCGATGGCGCCGGCAAACGGTTGGCCGAGGCCCCAGAGGATGTTTTGGATCGCCAGCGCGAGGCCGAACACGTCGCGGCCCCAATCGTTGGCTTGCGACATCGGCGTGAGAAAGAAGCCAAGCGTGGCGCGCGGGCCGAAGCTGATCATGGAGACGAAGCACCCGCACACCACGATCACCAGCGGCGTGCGCCAGCCGATCGTCGAAGCTCTCGAGGCGGATGGAAATGAAATGGCCATGACCGCGAACCCGTTTGAATCGGAGAACGATCGCGGCATCGAAAGTTCGTAGATCACAGCGCGTCCGGCGACGCGGGAAGCGGAGCGGCTCGGATCGCGGCTTGATCGCGACGACGATTTCTTTGACGAAGCGTTCTTACCCGATGGCTGCTTGTACGGCGTCGCGCCGCCATCCCCAAACGAAACTTGTGAAAGTCTTCTTCCGCCGACGCATGGCAGTTAGTCCCGGCCCGGCTGGAAATTGGCGGAGGGCGATGTTATATGTTGATTTGCTCGAAATGAGGATAACCCCTCGTTTCGATCCACACGGTGCCGGCTGCGGCCGGATATTTTCGTCTCCTGGATATGCTCAGTATGAGCATTTTTCGCCACCGGAGAGGAAGCAATGCCGATCCTGCAAGCATTAGGCCCGTCCGCGGGACGTGCGTCCCCGCCCCCGCAGACGAGCCGCGCGACCACCGCGCACCGCGTGCCGATGCCAACGCTCGAGTGGAATGAGGAGGTCGCACACGCCACCGCCCACCTCTACGAGCGGGTGCGAGCCGTCATTCCTGCGGTCGAGTGGCCGTTCTTCGCGCCCTACGTCAAGGCCATCAATGCGCTCAAGCGGGCGCGCAACGCCGTCATCCTGGCGCACAATTATCAGACGCCGGAAATTTACAATTGCGTCGCCGATTTCGTCGGCGATTCGCTTCAGCTCGCGCGCGAGGCGACGAAGGTCGACGCCGATATCATCGTGCAATGCGGCGTACACTTCATGGCCGAGACCTCCAAGATCCTCAATCCGGACAAGACCGTGCTGATCCCGGATCTCAAGGCGGGCTGCTCGCTCGCCTCCTCGATCACCGGAGCGGACGTGCGGTTGCTGCGCGCGGAATTCCCGGGCCTGCCGGTCGTCGCCTATGTCAACACCTCGGCCGAGGTCAAGGCGGAGGTCGATATCTGTTGCACCTCCTCGAACGCGCTCGAGGTGGTCGAGAGTCTCGGCGCCGACACGGTCATCTTCCTGCCCGACCAATATCTTGCGAAATATGTGGCCGCGCACACCAAGGTGAAGATCATATCCTGGCATGGCGCCTGCGAGGTGCACGAGCGCTTCACTGCCGACGAGCTTCGCGGCTATCGCGAGGGCGACCCCTCGCTCAAGATCATCGCGCATCCGGAATGCCCGCCCGACGTGCTTGAGGAGGCGGACTATACCGGCTCAACCGCCGGCATGATCGAGTGGGTGCGCAACAAGCGCCCGCGCCGCGTGGTCATGGTCACGGAATGCTCGATGGCGGACAACGTGCAGGCCGAATTGCCCGACGTCGAGTTCGTGCGGCCGTGCAATCTCTGCCCGCACATGAAGCGCATTACGCTGCCGAAGATTCTCGACAGTCTCGTA
>JAFAHL010000150.1 GCA_019237215.1 Hyphomicrobiales bacterium
AAGCGCAGCAGGAACAGCGTGCGCTCGACGCGCCCGAGTTCACGGAAGGCGCGGTAGAGCAGGCTCCGCCGGCTGTATGAGCCAAGCTTCCGCAGTAGCATGGAGGGCATGACGCGCCCCGCCTGGATCGACAACGCTACCTGAAACATGTCCCGCGCGTGCGTGGCGATCAGGTCCCAGTCGATTTCGTCCCCAAACAGCGCATCGATGTGCCGGTAGCGGATCGCCTTTGTAGGCCGGTAGAACACGGCGTCGCTCAAGCCGCGCATGCGCGGCATCAGCTTGATGCCGAGCAGCCGGCACAAGCCGAAGACCGGTTCGCTTTGGCCTTGCGTGTCGGCGTGGAGCGTGTCGGGATGAATTTTCGAGCGGTTCTTCAGCAGCGCATCGAGGATGTGGACGGCCTCCCACACCCCGCAGGTGATGAAGCTGGTGAACAGGGCGATGTAGGTGTCCGCGATGTGATGGTACGCGATTCCGCCGTAGCCGCCGTAACGGATGTGGCGCGAGCCGAGCAGGTTGTTCTCGCGCAGCTTCACGTGCGTGCCGTCGGCGATCGCGGCGCGGCCGCTGCCCCAATGCCGCGGCAGCTGGAAGCGGACATACTGGCCGATCACGTCGACCATGGCGGCTTCCAGCTTGTCGGCAGTGATGTGCTGCGCGTTGATCCGGCGTAGCGCCTGCGCGGTGACGACCTCGGGCGCGTGGCGCGCGGTCTGGTTGGGGCCCAGATTGCAGCCGTAGCCGAACACAGTGAACAGGTACCGCTGGACGGCCCGGGCAAGCTTCGGGTTGGACCCGGATGGCGGACCGAAGTGGCGCGTGAAGCGTGCCCAGTGTTCGGCGTTCTTGAGGATGTCGAGGAGGTGGCGCTCCGGCATCCTGGCTTGGACTTCCTGCTCAAACTCCGCCAGCCCGTCGGGCCGCCCAGTCGTTGCCAGCTGTTTCAGATGCGGCGTTCCTTCCGGGTCGATGCTGAGCTCCATGTTGGCTTCAAAGCCTGCGTCGACTTCCGCTGCTGCCGCGGTCAGCTCGCGCCTCAGCGCCGCGGCGAAATCCCGGCCACGCGCGGGGATGCCGAGCGCGGCGCAATAAGCGGCCAGACGCGGCTCGCATTCCGCCCACGGCAGCAGCTGGGCGCGGTAATCGGCAAAACTCTCGGAGCCGACCATATAAACATCGCCGGCCTGCAGGGCTGCGGCCAAATGGACAAACACGCAGACTTCGAGCGCACGCCGATCGAGGGCGGCTGGTTCGGACCGGGGTTTGACGACAAAGCGCCGCCAGCGCTCGGCGGCAAACCCGAGATCAACCTCATCCAGCACCTCATCACGGCGGGCATGGCGAAGTCGGCGCACGAGCGACAGCGCATCGAGCAAGCTCGCGTCCTGTGTCGCCGATCGGATATCGAGCAGATCGAGCAGCTGGAACAGCAGGTTGCGGTACCTCGCGTGGATCGGCCAGAGCAGCGGTAGATCATTCTTGTTATGCCAAGCGGACACGGTTTCGACCTGCTCAGTCAGCGTTTTGACGCCACCCTGCCGCGCGAGCAAATGCCTGACCTGGTGCCCGAACGCGGCGTCGGTTTCCTGTGCTTGCGCGCTCTCGAGCACCTGGCCGAAGATACCGATCAACGCTTCCTCGATTTCCCGGTGCTGATCGTGCAGCGCTTCCAGTTGCTCCTTGGCCGCGACCTGTGTCCGGCGTATCCGACGCAGCATCATCTCGATCAGTTCATCGCGGCAGTGCATGCGCGCTTGACGCAGCAGGCTGAGCAACAGGGTGTGCCGCTTTCCTGGCCGCGAGATATCGAGAAGCTCGTTCACCTCCAACGCCGCGGCCTCCGAGGCGAACTGACGGAGTTTGGTGTGAGTGACGCCTTCCAGGAGCGGCTCCGGATCGATCAGGCCGGTCAGCCACTCCAACCGCTCGATCCAAAGCCTGATTGTCTTCGGGGTAGCCGGCCCCGGGGTCTGCTTGAGCCGATTGAAGGGGGTCGTGACGCTGTTCGGCGGCTTGGCCAGCAGCCCGTCCAGCGTCGATTTGTGGTCAGCCGTCAGGCGCTGCTTCACTTGGTCGTAAATCCGCGCATGGACCTTGGCGCGCACGCTGTTGACCAGCCGATCAAGCGTGCTGAAGGCGGGCAAATCGATCGCTGCGGCCTGCAACTCTTCGATTGCGCGATTGATGAGATCGGCGGGATCGCTCATCGTTTCCGCGGCTTTCAGCGTAGCATCGGTCACCAGGCGTTCGGCCGATTCGTTGTAGTCGCGGACGGAAAGGTGCGTGCGAACCGCCGCCTGGTAGCGATACAGAGATTTCGTCCGGCGCGCTTCGTCAGGCCACGCGGGCGGAGCCGCCAATCCCAGCTGCGCCGCCAAATGCGCGACCGTGTCGGGATGCGCTTCCTCGGGCGTCGCAAAGCATCCGAGTTCCTGCCGCGTCTTCAGCAGCGTCGCCAGCATCAAGCGGCCCGCGTCCCCGCGGGCATTCGCTCGGATGAACGCGAGTTCGGCTTCGGCCAGGGCGTAGCGGGCTGTCAGTTCCTCGCGGGTCAGCCGAGTCCCTGGGCGCGGATAGGCCGTGCGGTCGATCGCCGTCATGAAACTGTCCGGAAAAGGGTCCGCCGCAGCACTCGGACGGAGCCCGTGATTTGAAGGGGATGGCAG
>JAFAHL010000257.1 GCA_019237215.1 Hyphomicrobiales bacterium
ATCCGCCCACGCTTTGCCGGCGGCGTCGGCGGTCGGAAGCAGCGTGAGCAGCCGCTCGACCTCGCGCATGGTCTCTTGCGCAAGCTTCTCCGAATTGGTGATGAGGATCGCGGGCGAGGTCGGGCCGTGCTCGGCCTGGCCGAGCAGATCGGTGGCGCAGATCTCGCCGTCCACGCTGTCGTCGGCGATGATCAGCGTTTCGGTCGGACCCGCCAGCAGATCGATGCCGACACGGCCGAAGAGCTGGCGCTTGGCTTCCGCCACGTAGGCGTTGCCGGGCCCCACGATCATGTCGACGGCGCCGATGGTCTCGGTGCCCAGCGCCATGGCGGCGACCGCCTGCACGCCGCCGAGCACGTAGATGTCGTCGGCGCCGCCCAAGTGCATGGCGGCGACGATGGCCGGGTGCGGCCCGCCCTTGAACGGCGGCGCGCAGGCGACGATGCGCTTCACGCCCGCCACGCGCGCGGTCACGATCGACATATGCGCCGAGGCGACCATCGGATAGCGTCCGCCCGGCACATAGCAGCCGATCGAATTCACCGGGATGTGCCGGTGACCGAGCACGACGCCGGGCAGCGTCTCGACCTCGAGATCGCGTAGCGTCTCCTTCTGCTTCTGTGCGAAATTGCGCACCTGCGCCTGCGCGAACTTGATGTCGTCGAGGTCGCGTTTGCCGAGCCGGGATATCGCGCGCTCGATCTCGGGGGCGGTAAGTTTGAACGAGGGCGGCGACCAGTTGTCGAATTTTTGCGACAGCTCGCGCACCGCCGCATCGCGCCGTGCCTCGACCTCGGCGAGGATGCTTTCCACCGTCTCGCGCACCTTGGCATCGGCGGCTTTGATCGCGCTCGCGTCCATTCCGCGCTTGAGATAGCGGGCCATGGAATATCTCCTATCAAGCGATGTCATCGTCCGCGCCAGTGGACGATCCAGTAATCGCCGATCTTAGCGCAAGTGCACGGATTACTGGATGCCCCGCCTTCGCGGGGCATGACAGTCCCTGCTACTTGATCGCCTGCGGATTGATCGGCGAGCCGGTGCCGCCGGTGATGATCAGCGGCGGCCCGCAGAAGAAGAATTCGTAGACGCCGTCGTCGGCGCAGTCCCGCGCCAGATCCTTGAGATAGAAGATTTCGCCCATGCACAGCCCCATGGCCGGAATCACCACCCAGTGCCAGGGCTGGTTTGCCTCCGTGGTCTCGTTCGGCCGCACCTCGACGCCCCAGGTGTCCGTGCAGATGGCGGCGATCTCTTTGTGCTGGCACCAATAGCAATTCTCGAACTTGACGCCGGGCGCGTCGCCGCCGGCGTAACCACCCCATTGCTTCTCCTCGAGGCAGCGCTCCATCTGTCCGGTGCGAATGATGACGAAGTCGCCACGGCCGATCTCGACCTTTTGCTTCTTGGCGCATTGGTCGAGCTCGTCGTTGGAAATGGCTTCGCCGTCCTTGAGCCAGCCGACGCCGCGAAAACGCGCGATGTCGAGCAGCACGCCGCGCCCCACCATCTTGTTCTTGGAATGCTCGATGCCCAGCACGTTCAGCCCCTTGGCGTCGATGAGCTTGGCGTCGTAGCCGTTGTAGGCCTTGTCCTCGTAGAAGATGTGCCCGAGCGCATCCCAGTGAGTGGCCCCCTGCACGCACAGGTTCAGCGTGTCGTCGGCGTAGCGGATCTTGTTCCAGTCCTGCCGGCCGGCGATGGCATCGGTGCCGGTCGCCAGCATCTGGTGGATCGGATTGAAGCGTCCTCCGAACAAGCCGGTCTGCGGGCCGTTGCTGTCGAGTGGGATGCCGAGCGCAAACACCTTGCCGGTGCGGATCAGGCGAGCGGCCTTGACGATATCCTCGGGCCTGACGTGGTTGAGCGTGCCGATCTGGTCGTCCTTGCCCCAGCGCCCCCAATTCTTCAGCTTCTGCGTCGCCTCGGCAATCGCCTGCTTGCCCACTTTGATGTTCATATGCCGTGTCCTCTCATTGCTCTTTCGCGACGGCCCGGATGCTCATCACGCTCGCGTCGATTCGCTGATCCGCCCCAATGCTTGCAAAATCCGTCCGGGCGTGAACGGCATATGCGTGAGCGGCTGGGCGCCGAGCGGGCGCAGCGCATCGTTGATGGCGTTCATGATCGCACCAGGGGCGCCGGCGGTGCCGGCTTCGCCGGCGCCCTTGGCGCCCAACTCGGAGTCGGCGGTTGGGGTCATCACGTGGCCGACTTCGATGTCGGGCATCTCGGCCGCCATCGGAACGAGATAGTCCGCCATGTTGCCGTTGAGCAGTTGGCCGCGCGCGTCGTAGACGCAGTGCTCGAACAGCGCCCCACCGATCCCTTGCACCACGCCGCCGCGAATCTGTTCGTCGACCAGCTGCGGATTGATGACTGTGCCGCAGTCCTCCACGCACCAGTGCTTGAGCAGTTTCACGATACCGGAATCGGTGTCGACTTCGAGGTAGCTCGCCTGCACGCCGTTGGTGAAGGCGAACGGCCAGGCGCGCGGCACATAGTGGCGCGTCGCCATCAGCTCCGCCTGGAAGCCCGGCGGCAGCGTGTCCGGACGGAAATAGGCGATGCGCGCGAGCTCGTTCAAGGGGAGGCGCTCGCTGCCGCTGTCGCGATCGACGACGGCGCCATTGCGGATGTCGAGATTTTCGGGCTTGGCCTGCAAGATGGAAGCGGCGCAGGCGAGCACGTTGGCGCGCAGCGCCTTGCCGGCCTGCCAGGCGGCCTCCCCGCCGATGCCGGCCGCGCGCGAGGCCCAGGTGCCGCCGCCATAGGGCGTGTTATCGGTGTCGCCGGTGATCACCCGCACGCGCTCGATCGGCACGCCGAAAGCGGAGGCCGCGACCTGCGCGAGGACGGCCTCGGCGCCTTGGCCCTGCTCGGTGACGCCGCTCTGGCAGATGATCGCGCCTTGCGCGTCGAGCCGCATGGTGACGCCGTCCTGCGCGGAGATTTTTGCGCCGCCGACGCCGTAGAAAGCCGCGCTCGGATTGGTCACCTCGATGAAGGAGGCAAAGCCGATGCCGCGATGGATGCCTTGCGCGCGCAGCCGCTTCTGCTCGGCGCGCAGCCCGGCGTAATTCATCATGGCGTCGAGATGGGCGAGCGACTCGTGGTGCGACAGCGCCTCGAACTTGATCCCGGATGGACCGCTGGAAGGATAGGCATCGTCCGGGATGAGATTGCGGCGGCGGATTTCCAGCGGGTCCATGCCGATCTTGGCGGCGGCCAACTCGACGAGCCCCTCGGTCACCGCGGTCGCGATCGGATGACCGACGGCGCGATACTGGCACATGACGTTCTTGTTCTGGAACACGACACGCGCGCGGGCGCGGTAGTTCGGGCAGAGGTAAGGCCCGCCGGTGAGGTTGACGATCTGGTTTGCCTCGATGCCCGAGGTGCGCGGATAGACCGAGTAAGGGCCGATGCCGGTAAGGTCGTCGATCTCCCAGGCGGTGATGGTGCCGTCGCTCTTGACCCCGATCTTCGCCTTCACGCGATGGTCGCGGGCGTGGATATCGGTGACGAAGCTCTCGATGCGATCGGCGACGAACTTGATCGGACGCTTGAGCAGCTTGGAGAGCGCGACCGTCGCCATCTCATCCGCATAGGTATGCACCTTGATGCCGAACGAGCCGCCCACGTCCTTGGTCACGACGCGGACCTGATGCTCCGCGAGCCCGAGGTGCTTGGCGAACAGGTTCTGCATCATGTGCGGCGCCTGCGTGCCGTGGTAGACGGTGAGCCGCGCGTCGCCCGGGTTCCAATCGGCGAGGATGGCGCGTGGCTCGTTGGTGACGCCGGTATGGCGGCCGAACACGAACGTCGTCTCCACCACCGCGCCGGCGTCCTTGAAGCCCTTGTCGGGATCGCCGGCGACGTGCACGCGCTCGAAGGTGAGGTTGTCGCCGAGCTCGGGATGGATGACCGGCGTGCCGGGCTCGAGCGCGGTTTCGGCATCGGTGACCGTCGGCAGCTCCTCGTAGCCGACCTCGACGAGCCCGCACGCATCCTCTGCTTCGGCGCGGGTGCGGGCGACAACGGCGCACACCGCCTCGCCTTGCCAGCAGGCGCGTTCGACCGCGATCGCGTGTTGCGGCGCCGATTTGATGCCCTTGAGATGGGTGAGCACCCCCACCCAGGGCGTGATCACCTTGGCCAGCTCGGCGCCGGTGACCACGGCGATAACGCCGGGCGCTTTGCGCGCGGCCGCCGTCGCGATCGCGGCGATGCGCGCATGGGCGTGGGGCGAGCGCACGAAGGCCACATGCGCCATGCGCGGCAGCGTCATGTCGCTGACGAATTGCGCGCGGCCGCGCGTGAGGCGCGCAAGATTCGGCCGCGGCACCGAGCGGCCGATATAGGAATTCGGCCGGTCGAGGGCGGAGACGATCGGCGGCGAGTCGTCGGCGATTTTCATGCGCGCACTCCACGCTGCCAGATGCTCGAAGTCGCCCGCTGCAACCGCACGAGGAAGCGCATCCGCATGTGCCGCGCGTTCACCGCTTCGCTCCCGCTCGGGCCTGCGCCACCGCCTCGACCGCGTCGACGATAGCCTGATAGCCGGTGCAGCGGCAGTAGTTTCCGGAGAGATGCGTGCGGATTTGTTCGCGGCCCGGAATGCCGCCGCGGGCCAGCAGTTCCTGCGCGGTGAGCAACATGCCCGGCGTGCAGTAGCCGCATTGGAGTGCGTTGCGCGCAATGAACGCCTGCTGCAGATCGGCGATCTCGTCGGTATCGGCCACGCCTTCGATGGTGTCGACGCGCGCGCCGTCGCATTGCACCGCCAACATCAGGCAGCCGCGCACCACCACGCCGTCGACGCGAACACTGCAGGCGCCGCATACGCCGTGCTCGCAGCCGACATGACTGCCCGTGAGCGCAACGTCTTCGCGCAGGAAGTCGACCAGCGTCTTGCGCGCATCCACGCGTTCCCGCACCTCCTCGCCGTTGACGATGACGGCGATGTCGTGGAAGCGCTCGCTCATGACGGCGCCCGCGCAAGCTGTTGCGCCACCCGCCGCAGCAGCACGCCGGCGAGATGGGTCTTCACCGCGCCCGATGCCTTCACGTCATCGGTCGGCTCGAGGTCGTCGGCGAGCGCCTTCACCGCCGCCTCGACATCGCCGTCCGCCAGCGCAGGTTCGGCGTGCCGTGCCCGCACCGGCGTCGCGCCGACGCCGAAATAGACGAGGCGGAGATTGCCGAGGCGCTTGCCGTCGGCGCGCGCGCAGGCGGCAAGTCCCACCATGGCGTAGTCGCCGTGGCGGCGGGCGAACTCGGCGAAGCCGACGCGGGTGTCGCCGCCCGCGGCCGGGACACGGATGGCGGTGAGCACATCGCGAGGCCCAAGCGCGGTCTCGAACAGGCGCTTGAAGAAATCATCGGCCTTGACCGTGAGTTGCCCTTGCGGCCCGACGATTTCGATTTCGCCATCGAGTGCGACGACGCACGCCGGCAGTTCGGCGGCCGGATCGGCGAAGGCGAGCGAGCCGCCGACGGTGCCGCGGTTGCGGATCGCGGGGTGGCCGATATGCGGCAGCGCCAAAGCGATGAGCGGCGCCGCTCGCGCGATCTCGGCGGAGCGTTCCGCTTGCGCGTAACGCACCAGCGCGCCGATCTCGACATGGGCGTTTTTCAACGTGACGCGGTCGAGCCCGCCGATGGCGTTGATGTCGACCAGCAGCGCGGGCTCGCTCAGCCGCATGTTGAGCGTGGCGATCAGGCTTTGTCCGCCGGCGAGCAGCCGCGCGTCGTCGTTGGCCAGCAACTCGATCGCGTGCGCGACCGAGCGGGCCTTGGCATAGGCAAACGGTGCCGGCTTCAACCCGTCCTCCCGGCGGCGCTTATCGGTTGAGCTTATTGTCGCCGCCGCGCGCGAGCCGTCAATCCTTGCCGGCCGCCGACGAGGAGGGCGCGGCGATTCGGCGTACGATGTCGATCGCCCGCCGCATCAGCGTCTCCGAAGCTTCGAGCGTGCGGAAGGCCGCATGGGAGGTGATGGTCACGTTCTCCATGCGCGCCAGCGGGTGGTCCGGCTTGAGCGGCTCGGCGTGGAAAACGTCGAGCCCGGCGTGGCGGATGTGGCCGCTTGCGAGCGCATCGAGGAGTGCCTGTTCCTCGACCAGCGCCCCGCGCGCGGTGTTGACGAGGATCACGCCCCGCTTGGTGCGCGCAAGGCGTTTGGCATCGATGAAGCCCCGCGTCTCCTCTTTGAGGGCAAGATGTAGCGAGATCACATCGGCGCGCGCCAGCAGTTCATCGAGGCCAAGGAGCGGCACGCCGGCCTCCGGGCGCGCCGAGCGGTTCCAACCGATCACCTCCATGCCGACGCCGCGGGCGATGCGCGCCACCTCTCGGGCGATGCCGCCGAGCCCGATGAGGCCGAGCGTCTTGCCATTGAGCTGCATGCTTTCGAGCGGGTCCCACACGCCCCGTCGCACCGCCCGGTCCATGCGCGCGAGATCGCGGCAGCAGGCGAATATCAGCGCCATCGTGTGCTCGGCGACCGCAATGTCGCCGTAGCCCTTGATGGTGTGCACCTCGATTCCGAGCGCATTCAACGCCGGGACGTCCATATAGCTCGATGCGCCGGTGCCCAAAAACACGATGTGCTTGAGCCCGCGGCACTGCGCCATCACCTCGGTCGGCATATAGGAATGATCGTCGAGACAGACGTCGTAGCCGGCGAGCAGTCGCGGCAGGTCGGCGGATTGGAACGCATCGCTGTTGACCGCGATCGGCGGGTCGTCGGGACGTCGCACGCGAGCAAACACCGGCGCGAGCTGGTTGTTGCAGTCGATGAAGATCGATTTCATGGTCGCCCCGTTTCCTCGTCGTTTGCAGGCATAGTAGTACTGTATCAACGGGCAAGGATGGAGGATGGGATATGGCCGGTGAGTTCGACGGCAAGATCGTCGTCATTTCGGGGGCGAGCCGCGGGATCGGCCGCGGCATCGCGCTCGCATTCGCGCGCGAGGGTGCGCAAACCGTGCTGGCCTCCTCCTCCGAGCAAAATCTCGCCGCCGCCGCCAAGGCGATCGCGGCGGAGGGGCCGCAGCCGCTCACCGTCGCCGGCGATCTGCGCGAGCTCGAGGCGTGCGAGCAATTGTTCAAGCGCGTCAACGAGCGCTTCCAGCGTTGCGACGTGCTCGTCAACAACGCGGGCGCAACGCGCGCGGGCGCATTCCTGGAATTGCCCGATGCGGTCTGGCTCGACGGCTTCGCGCTGAAATTCTTCGGCTGCGTGCGGCTCACCCGTCTGTTCTGGCCGCTGTTGAAGGCTTCGCAGGGAAGCGTCGTCAATATCGTGGGAGGCGCCGCACGCACCCCTGATGCCGAATTCTTGATCGGCGGCGCGGTCAATGCGGCGGTGGCCAATTTTTCCAAGGGGCTGTCGAAGCTCGGCAATCGCGATAATGTCAACGTCAACGTCATTCATCCCGGCAATACCGACACTGAGCGGCAAGACGAGCTGCGCCGGCAACGCGCGGCGGCGTTGGGCAGGACGGTCGACGAGCTGCGCGCGGAGGCGCTGACCAAAAGCAACATGCGCCGCTTCGGCAAGCCCGAGGACGTCGCGGCACTGGCGCTGTTCCTATGCTCCGAGCGCGCGCGGCACGTCCAGGGCACCGCCATCGCGGTCGATGGCGGGACGACGCCGGGCCACTATTGAGCGCGTTCACATTTGCGAATGTCGCTGCTGAGGAACTTGCGCACGCTCCCGGAGGCTGGTCTCATAGCAAATAACCCCGAGCGGCGGGAATAAGCGCAGCCGTGGAGGGTTGTTGATTCGATCGTCGGGCGTTTCGCCGGCGACGAGATTTCGGGAGGACGACATGAACCAAATCGCACGGCGCGCTCTCGGCGCGGCCGGTTTTGCCCTGCTGCTTGCCACATCCGTGAGCTTTGCCCAGCAACCACCGCCGGTTCGCGTGCGCGGCACGGTCGAGGCCGTCGACGGACCGGTGCTGACAGTCAAGTCGCGCGACGGGCAGACGACATACAAGGTGAGGCTGACCGACAATGCGGCGGTGCGCGGCATCGTCAAGGCAGCGCTCTCCGACATCAAGGACAACTCGTTTATCGGCGTTACCGGCATGCCCCAGTCGGACGGCAGCCAGAAGGCAGTTGAGATTCATATCTTCCCGGAGCCGATGCGCGGCACCGGCGAGGGTCATCGGCCGTGGGACCTGGTGCCCAACAGCACCATGACCAACGCCACCGTCTCGCAGATGGTGAAGGGGGTGCAAGGCAACGAGATCACGCTCAAGTACAAGGAGGGGGAAAAGAAGATCGTCGTCGCGCCGGAGACGGTGATTGTGACCTACGTCCCCGGTGACAAGAGCGAGCTCAAGCCCGGCTCGAAGATTTTCATCGCTGCCGCCAACAAGAAGGATGACGGCACGCTCGAAGCCGCCGCCGTCTCGGTCGGCCGCGACGGCATCACGCCGCCCATGTGAGTGCGGCAAGGTGAGCGCGGCGAGCCGCCCGTGGCTTTGTCTTGTGCGTGCCGTCCTGTGGTGACGGCACGCAGCAATTTTCGGAGGAACAACATGGGTAGAACGACACGGCGCCTGCTGGCAGGTGCAGCCTTGGTCGCGGGGCTCGCGGTTTCGTCGGCACTGGCGCAACAGCCGCAGACGGTGCGCCTGCGCGGGCCAATCGAGGCGATGGACGGCTCGACGCTCACGGTCAAGGCGGGCGAGGCGGGCGACGTGAAGGTGAAGCTCACCGACAACGCCGCGGTCTACGGGGTGGTCAAGGCGAGCCTAGCCGATATCAAGCCGGGCGCCTTCATCGGCGTCGGCGCGACGCCCCAGGCCGACGGCAGTCAGCGCGCCATTCAGATCATGATCTTCGCCGAGGTGCAGCGTGGCACCGGCGAGGGTCATCGGCCCTGGGATCGACCGAACACCACCATGACCAATGCCACGGTGGACACCACGGTTGCCGGCGTCGACGGCCAGGTGGTCATGGTCAAGTACAAGGACGGCGAGAAGAAGATCATCGTCGGTCCCGACGCCGTGATCCGCGCCTACGTCGTCGGCAGCAAGGACGAGCTCAAGCCGGGCGCCAACATCAATATCGTCGCCGCGACCAAGAAGCCGGACGGGACGTTCGAGGCCGCACGGGTCAATGTCGGGCGCGAGGGCATCGTGCCGTAGCGCCGGGATTAGCGGCGCACGATTTTTGTGCCGCCGCGGCGCGCCGGCGCGTGCGCGGAGCCGCGCGCGGGAACATCGAGGTCGCTTGCCAGCAAATCCGGAAGTTGTGCAGGCGCGGCGATGCGCGGTGGATTGCGGCGGCCGCGGGCGCGGCTGTCGACATTTTCGTCGTGCGGGCGCTTGACCGCGTCGGCGCGCGCGAGCGACTCGATCGCAGGCGCATCCTCCGTCAGGCGCGCAAGCAGCGCGGTGAGATCCTCGAGTTTTGCCGCGACCACGTGGATGACGCCTGATTCCTGCTGCAGCTCTCCGCTCACGGCGACATAGCGCGCGCCCATGATGATGGGACGAAAGCGCTCGAACGTCTTCGGCCAGACGATAATGTTGGCGACAGCGGTCTCGTCTTCGATGGTCATGAAGATGACGCCATTGGCCGAGCCCGGCTGCTGGCGAACGGTGACGAGGCCGGAGACGCTGACGCGCGCACCCGACGGCTGCACGCGTAGCTCCGCGTTGCGGATGATGCCGCGGCGGCCGAGGTCGGCGCGCAGGAAGCATGCCGGATGCGGGCGCAACGACAGTTCGAGGAAGCGGTAGTCGTTCACGACCTCCTCGCCCAGCGGCATGGGCGGCAGCGGCACGGCGGGCTCGCGCGAGACTGAAATGGGCGTTGGCGGCGGAGCGGCCGTCACGGGCGCTTGCATTGCTTGCCCGCGAAACAACGGCAGATCATCGTCCTTGTCGCCCACGCGGCCGAGCGCCTTCGCCGCCCACAAGGCCTGCCGCCGGCTGAGACCAAGCGAGCTGAAGGCATCGGCATCGGCGAGCCGCTCGATGATGCGGGGCGAAAGTCCGGTGCGCAGCCAGAGATCGCGGAGGCAGGTGTAGCCGGCTGCGCGGTTCTGCACGATGCTTCTGCCGTGCTCTTCCGACAATCCCTTGATCTTGCGAAAACCCAGCCGCAGCGCGTGGGTGGTGCGGATGTCGCCCTCCATCTCGCGGTGGAGCGGGTGCACGCGCGCGGCTGCGTGCGGGCCGGGCTCGAGCGTGGCGTCCCAGTGGGAATGGTTGACGTCGACCGGGCGCACTTCGACACCGTGCTCGCGCAGGTCGCGCACGATCTGCGCCGGCGCATAGAAGCCCATGGGTTGGGCATTGAGCAGCGCCGCCGCGAACACGTCCGGGTAGCGGCACTTGAGCCAGGCCGAAGCGTAAACGAGGAGCGCGAAGCTCGCCGCGTGGCTTTCCGGGAAACCGTATTCGCCGAAGCCCTCGATCTGGCTGAAGCAGCGCTCGGCGAAGTCGCGCGGATAGTTTCTCGCCACCATTCCTTCGATCATCTTGGTCTTGAACGTGCCGATGGTACCGGTGCGCTTGAAGGTCGCCATGGCGCGGCGCAGTTTGTCGGCTTCGCCCGGGGTGAAGCCGCCGGCGACGATGGCGATTTTCATCGCCTGTTCCTGGAACAAGGGGACGCCGAGCGTCTTGTCGAGGACGGCTTCGAGCTCCTTGGAGGGAAAGGACACCGGCTCAAGTCCCTGCCGGCGGCGCAGATAGGGATGCACCATGTCGCCCTGGATCGGGCCCGGCCGCACGATCGCGACCTCGATGACGAGATCGTAGAATTCCTTCGGCTTAAGCCGCGGCAGCATCGACATCTGCGCGCGGCTTTCGACCTGAAACACGCCGAGCGAGTCCGCGCGCTGCAACATGCGATAAACGGCGGGATCTTCTTTCGGAATCGTGGATAGAGCGAAGAATCCTTGTCCGTTCTTTTGCCGTTGTCGGGACGAACGGAACGAAATGCCATAGTGCTGCTCGGTGAGCTCGAATGCCTTGCGCAGGCACGTGAGCATGCCCAGCCCGAGCACATCGACCTTGAGAATGCCGAGCGCGTCGAGATCGTCCTTGTCCCATTCGACGAAGGTGCGATCCGCCATTGCGCCATTGCCGATCGGCACCACCTCGTCGAGTCGGCTGCGGGTGATGACGAAGCCGCCGACGTGCTGGGAGAGATGGCGCGGGAAGGATTGGATCTCGACGGCGAGCGCGCGCATCTTTCGCATACGCGGGCTGTTTACGTCGATGCCGGCGCGCACGAGCTCGGCGGTGCGCACTCCGCCGCCGCCCATGCCCCAGATCGAGGAGGACAGCGCGCCGATCGTGTCTTCGGACAGCCCGAAGACCTTGCCGACCTCGCGGATGGCGGAGCGGCCGCGATAGGAGATGACGGTCGCGGCAATGCCGGTATGGCCGCGGCCGTAACGCTCGTAAATGTGCTGGATCACCTCCTCGCGCCGCTCATGCTCGAAATCGACGTCGATGTCGGGTGGCTCGCCGCGATCCGAGGAGATGAAACGTTCGAACAGGAGGCGGCCCTCGCGCGGATCGACGTCGGTGATGCGCAGGCAGTAGCAGACCGCCGAGTTGGCCGCGGAGCCGCGGCCTTGACACAGGATGTTTTGGCTCCGCGCGTAACCGACGATGTGGTGGACGGTGAGAAAATAAGCCGCGTAATCGAGCTTGGCGATGAGCGCCAGTTCATGATCGAGTGATTGGCGGACGTTGTCCGGTATGCCGTCGGGATAGCGCGCGGCCGCGCCCTCCCAGGCCAGATGGACGAGCGCGTCCTGGGGTGTCGCGAAGCCCGCGCGCGTTTCCTCGGGATATTCATAACGCAGCTCATCCAGCGAGAAGGTCAGCGCCGCATCGAGCGCCGCTGTTTCTTCGATCGCTTTCGGCGCATCGCGGAAGAGGCGCGCCATCTCGGCGGGCGGCTTGAGATAGCGCTCGGCATTGAC
>JAFAHL010000198.1 GCA_019237215.1 Hyphomicrobiales bacterium
TCGGAGAGGCCGGCGTTGTGAATCGCTATTGGCAATGTCGCGAAGGCGAGGTTTGCAATTTCAAGCTCGTTGTTTGCGAGCGCCGTGATCTGTTGTGGCGTCCCGGCGTAGCGGACAGGCTCGAGTATGTAGGTCCGCCCCATGTGCCGGGCGAGCTCCTTTTTCTCCATGAGCAACGACGCCCAGTTCGAAAGCGGCGCGATCCAGGATGCGCGAATCTTAACCGGCTCAGCCTTCGATGCGCCCTGCGCCAGAAGTGAAATTGCTGCGACGAGTCCAATCAACCAAGACCGTACCAACCGCATATGTCCTCCCACGGTTGCGACAAGCTGAGTGGCTGCCGAACGGTCACCCGGTACCGCTCCGAGAAGATCTCCACCTAATCTCCAACAAAATTCAAGAGGGGCTAAACCTCGGCGTCAGGCTTGCCGCCGCACGCGCCGCTACGTTCGTGGGCCGCGAGCACCGCTGGCATAGACGTGGAGGACCGGCGTAATGCGTCTGCACTGTCACTGTGCGGCCTTGATCCCGAGAGTTTGCGCGATCGCCGCGAGCTGGTTGCGCATCTCCTTAATGCCGGCGGCGAACTCGTGCGGGCCACGCAAATCGACGACTTGGCCGGTCACCGCCAGCCGGCTTGCAACCGTCGGATCGGCCTCAACCACGGCGCGGACGTCGGCGGCAATGCTTTCGCGCAGCGCCATCGACATTCCGCGCGGCCCGTACATGCCAATCAGACCGTCCAGTCCAAGATACGGGTACCCTGCTTCGGCGACCGTTGGAGTGTCGGCGGCGATTGCGACCCGGTTGCGGCTGGTCACCGCCAAGACCCTAAGCTTTCCGGCCTGAACCAGCGGAAGCATGGTCGCATAGGACGACATGAGAAGGTGAATGCGTGCTTCGGCCAGGTCGCTCGGCGCTTGCTGGATGTCGCGGTACGGCACCCGGGACACGGGTAAGCCCTGGGTCTTGATGAAAGCCGACAAGATCAGGTCGGAATTGCCGGCGGCGGCCGACACGTTGAGCGTATCAGGCTTTGCGCGCGCCAGCGCAATGAATTCGCCGAGCGTCTTCACGTTCAGAGATGCCGGCGCCCCAAGCGCAATCACAATGGTCGTGACGTTCGTGATCGGAAGCAGGTCGCGCTCCGCATCGTAAGGTAGTTTTTCGTGCACATATGGGTGTGCCGTGAAGGTCGAAGCCGGAACGAACAGGAGCGTGTGTTCGTCGTTTGCACTGGTGAATGCGTTGATGGCGACGAGGCCGTCGCCGCCCGGCCGGTTCTCGATCACCACCGGCTTGCCCCAGCGTGCGGCGAGCTTTTCTGCGAGCAGCCGGGCGGTGATGTCGCTCCCGGCAGCGGGACCAAACGGCAGGATGAACCTGACCGGACGTTGCGGATAGGTCTGAGCAGCGGCCGCAGTCACGCCGCTCACACCGGCGACCAACCCGATCACGAGCGCGATCATAAACCGCAACACGCAACGCCTCCCGTCCAAGAACGGCAAAAACCGTGCATCACGGTGAAATGGGCGGCTCCTTCGATGCAGCGGCGATCGCATAAGGTCCTAACAAGGCGTAAAGCCGCAGGCCGGCATGCCGGGATGCTTGTCAGCAAGGTGGCGGAGGAGCATCGACCAACTTTGGATTGATCGCTTTCAGACCGTCCGGCCAGGTCAATTGATGAAAGTCGATCTTTTGCTCGGTCATTTTCTCGGCCTGTGCCCAACGGCTGAGGCTGCAGAAGTCGTCGTAATAAACTTTGTCGAGCGCGAGCGGGCGTATGTTGGTGTCCCACTGCTCGCGCGTTGCGTTCGCGCTGAGATCGAGCTTGGCCTTGGCATAAGCCGCGACGGCGGCGAAGTCCTTCTCCGCGACGTCGCGGCCCTTCATCGTCGCCCGCAACCAGCGGATTGCCGTATCCTTCCCCTGTGGGGTAGCAAGCCATTCCGGGCGCGCGCCCGCGACCAAGTATCCCTGGATGTAGCCGGTCGCATCGGTCAAGTAATGTGCTTTGTCCGGGCAAATCTCGAGCGTGCGCGAGCCGATCGGTTGCCAAATAAAAAAGGCGGCAATCTCGCCTCCGCACAACGCCGCGGGAAGGACCTGCGTATCCAGATTCTTGACCGCCACCTTCGACGCGTCGACTCCGTTCTTCGTCAAATATTCAGAAATGAACCACGACCCCGTGGAGCCAACCCGGGTCGCGACCGTTTTTCCGACAAGGTCTTGCGGCTTTGTGATCTCTTTTCGTGCAACAGCGACGTAGCTTTTTGCGTCCCGCTCGACAACCGCAATGGTGCGGTAATCTCCCTTGACGCGAAAGAAATATTGCACGCTCGGCAGGTCCCCGGTCATGACGATGTCGCCCTGGCCGGTTTGAAATGACTGGAACGCGGTGGTGCCGGAAGGAAAAAGACGGTAAGTGACGTCGAGGCCTTCCTGCTGGTAGTAACCTTTCTCGAACGCCATCCAGATCGAGTCGTTGTTGACGGAGGGCTGTCCGAACAATGTCATCTTGAGCGACGCTTGCTGCGCCTGCGTCGCGGTAGCGCCCAGCAAAATGCCGGCGCCGATTGCAATAGTAAGCATCTTCGAGAGCTCGGACATTCAGGCCTCCCTGTGCACGGTCACATCACCGAAACATAAGACATGTAGCGGGCGAGAACCCGCTGGACGAAGAAACGGAACAGGCGATCCACCGCAAAGCCGAGAATGCAGATTGTAAGCAAAGCCACGAAGATGCGGTTCGTCTGCAATAGCATCGACGATTTCTGCAATAAATAGCCAATACCGGAGTCGGCCGCCAGAATCTCGGCAGGGATGATGCTCATGAACGAAGATGCCATGGCAACGCGCATGCCGGTGACGATGTAGGGTACCGCAGAAGGAATGACCACCATGAGGAAAATTTCCAGGCGATTGGCCCCTAAGCATTCGGCCGCGCGCTGGCGTGTGATCGGCGCCCGCCAAACTCCCGCCGTCGTGTTGATCAGCACAATGAAAAACGTACCCCAAAAGATCAAAAAATACTTCGACAGCTCTCCAATGCCGAACCAAATCACCGCAATAGGAATCATGGCGGTAGGGGACAGGTAGCGAAGCAACTCCATGATCGGATCGAGCAGGTCGTGGAGAACGCGGATTCGGCCGAGTAGAACACCGAATATCACGCCGATCAGCGAGCCGAAGAAGAAGCCAACGAGTATCCGCGACATGCTGATCGACACATCCGCGAAGATCTCGCCGCTCATCATCATCGGAATGGCAGTGCGAATCACTTCGAGCGGAGGAGGGATCAGGAACGGGTTGAATATGAAGGTCGACAACAACTGCCAAATCAAGAAAGCGAGGGCGAGCGACGCAGCGGACAGGAGAATGCCGCGATATCTACCCGGATTGATCGACGCGCGAAGCCTGCTGAATGAAGCCCGTCGCAAAAGCGGCGCTTGGGGCAGCTCCGGCTTGGCGTCGCGAACGTTCACCATTGGTCCGTGGTCTTGATCGAGATCCCGTTCACGACGGCGCCGCTGCCTGCTCTGAGCGGGCGACGTCCGGCGCCAACAGGTTCTCGATTTCATGAAAGAGTTGCGCAACCTTCGGATGAGCGAGGTCGCGCGGGCGCGGAAAATCGACGTTGAAGACTCTGGAAATCGTGGAGCGAGGTCCGACCGACATCATGCCGATCCGATCCCCGAGCAGAATCGCCTCCGCGATATCATGGGTGACAAAAATCACCGTCTTGCCCGTGCGCTCCCATATTGCGAGCAGCACCGAATGCATCCGGCGTCGGGTCAAGGCATCAAGCGCGCCGAAAGGCTCGTCCATGAGCAGAACTTCCGGCTCGACCGCGAGTGCCCGCGCGATTTGCAATCGCTGACGCATGCCGCCGGAAAGTTGTGAAGGAAACTTGGCTCGATGCCGGTCGAGATCGACCATTTGCAGATACCGGTCGATGATGGCGCCCCATTCGCGCTTGGGTACTTTGCGAACGCGCAAGCCAAACCGCACATTTTCCTCGACGGACAGCCAGGGAAACAACGCTGAACCGGCGTCCTGGAAAAACATGGCGCGATCGCGACCGGCGCCGGTCACGACGACGCCGTCGGATGTCACCGATCCGCTTGTCACAGGCTCAAACCCGGCGAGAATATTGAGTAGCGTCGATTTTCCGCACCCGGAGGGGCCAAGCAGACAAAAGAATTCGCCATCGACAATCTCGATATTGACACCATCCAGCGCCACGTAAGGCTGATGCGCGGCGTCGTAGGTCTTGCGAAGATTGACGACCCGCAACAAACTCTGCCTCCGGGGGACAGCAGGAGCACGACGGCCGCAAAACCGTAAGGTTGCCCTGCGCGAGTGTCAATGAACGAACCTGATCAGTGGGCGCCGCTTTTCTCGCCGCGTGACGTTGCAGGGGTTGGTGCGACCCCGCGCCGCTATCGTGTCCGCGCACGGCACGATTGCTTGCGCCGGATTTCCAGGCATTGCGACCACGAACCGTCAAGCAGCACAGGAGATGGCAGTGGCTGAAGTGAAGTGCATCGCCCCGATGCGAATAGGCGACACCGACATCGAATACGCCCAGGGCATGCGTGCCGGATCGTGGCTGTTTTTTACGGGCCACATGGCGATCGATTTCGAGCACGGCCTCGCAGCGCAGGTTATCGGCAAGCCCGGGCAGCCGCTGGGCAGTCCGCCACGTTATCGGCGTGAGGGCGATTTCATAATCGAGCGACTGGCCAAACTTACCGCGGCGGAGGGGAGCGATCTGCGCCATATCGTGCGCGTCGACCAGTACTACCCGAACGCGCAAGTGGTGAATGCCTATCAACGCGCACGAAAGGCGGCGCTCAAGGACTTCGTGCCTCCCAGCACGTCCGTGCTCATGGAAGAGTTATCAGTCGTCGGCGCCAACATGGAAGTGTCCATGATTGCCGTCCTGCCCGGTGGCGGCCGTGAGCCGAGACCGGCGCAGCCGGAAGGCGTGCCCGTTCCCAAGCACTCCGGCTTCATCGCTTCGCTCGTCTGCGGCGACTATGTGTTCGTCGCCGGCCAGATGCCGAACAACGACGACATGACCGGGATCGCCAAACCCGCCTACCGCCCGCCCAATGCCGTTTGGAATGGTACGGACATCAGGTTGCAGACCGAGTTTCTTATTACTTCGCGGCTCAAGCCTGCGCTTGAAGCTGGCGGCAGTTCCTTGGAGAACGCGATTAAGGCGCAGTGCTACCTGACCAACATCAACGATCTGCCCGAATTTTTGGATGTTTGGAACAGCCATTTCGGCGAGCATCCGTGTGCGCTCACCGTCGTTGCGACCAAGGGCCTTGCTCTCCTCGAGTCGATCTTGGAGATCAACATCTTTGGCGTTCGCGAAGGCGCCAAAACCACAAAGCAGATCGTCGATCACAAGCCGTCCCAACACATGCGGCTCGGTCCGGCAGCGGTGCGCGCGGGCGACCTGCTGTGCTTGTCCGCGCTCTATGCTGCCGATTCGGACGGAGCAATGCCGCAAGCGCGCAGCACGGCCGGCTTGAAATATTTCGGCTCGCCCACTCATCACGAGATGCAGGCAATATTGACGGCCGCTGACGACATCTGTCGCACGGCAGGCACCTCGCTCTCGAATTTGCTTCGCGTCAATCACTTCCTCAGCGATCTCAATCTCGTTCCTTGCGCCTTGCGCAGCTGGCAGGAAAAGCTCGCGGGTGCGCCGATCCCGTTCGGCGCGGTGCGCACGCCCGCCCCGATGCCTGTGCCCGGCTGCAATATTGTGGCGGACATGTGGGTCTATCATCCGTAATGCGAGGGCAATCTCGAAGGGACGCTTTTCACGGAACGTCCCGCCGTGCGAGAGCTGCATACTGCTGAGAGCGAAAATCATATTTGGTCGAGGGCAGCGCTCTACCTTAGGCTTCGCGCAAGCAGAAATTCGTTCCGCTCATCCTTGGCAGTCCGTGGTCCGATAGCTTCGTTGCGGCTTACAAGCAATCCGGCAATTGCTATTGTCAGACGCCGGTCCGGTTGAACCGGCTTTGCGCTTTTCGTCGTGATGCACCGGAGGTGACGATGCCGATGCGGATTGCGCTACCTTCGATGGTGCTGGCGTTGGCGAGTGTGGCGATGGTGTCGGCGGCGAGCGGCGCCGATACCGTGAAGGTCGCGATCGGCCAGATCGATGCCTGGGCGAACCAGGCGCCCACGCTGGGCATGAAGGCCGGCATCTTCCAGAAGCACGGCATCGTGCTGGAAACCTTCGGCACCCAGGGTGCCGGCGAGACATTGCAGGCGGTGATCTCCGGTTCGGCCGACATTGGGATCGGCATTGGGACCGCAGGGGCCATGCGAGCGTTCGCGCGCGGCGCGCCGGTGCGCGCGATCGCGGCCGCCTATGTCGGCGTCGACGATCAATATTGGTACGTACCCGCCAATTCGCCGCTCCAGCGTCTGACAGACGCAACCGAAAAGCAGACGATGGCCTATTCGACCAATGGTGCCACCTCGCACGTGATCGCACTCGGTTTCGTCAAGCAGCTCGGCGTCAAGGCGAAGCCGACCGCGACCGGCGGCCCGCCCGCCACTTATACGATGACGATGACCGGCCAAATCGACATCGGCTGGGCGGTGGTCCCGTTCGGCTTGGCCGAATTGCAGGCGGGCAAGATCCGGGTGATCGCCCGCGGTCCCGACGTTCCGTCACTGCGGAACCAGACCATCCGGGTGCAGGTCGCCAATGCCAACGCGCTCAAGGAACGCAAGGAGGTGATGGTCCGGTTCATGCGCGCCTACCGCGAGTCGCTCGACTGGATGTATGCGAACCCGCTCGCTGTCAAATATTACGCCGAGACGATCAAGCAGCCGGAGGAGCTGGTCGCGATGCAGCGCGACCAGTACAACCCGAAGGACGCATTGTCGCCAGACCGGCTCTCGGACCTCGATCAGGTGATGGCGGACGCGGTGGAGATGAAGTTCCTCGATGCACCGCTGACTAAGGAGCAACTCGCGGAGTTTTTCCAGATTCCGCCGCCGGGAAGGTGACGGCATCGTCCCGTCAGCCACGCGGCGCGTTCTCGCTGCGCGGGTCGACGTGAGCGGATGGCGCGTGCGATTGACCAGGCAACCGCCTGTGTTACCTTGCATCGAATGGTTCACTCCAGCCGGGTGAAGGAGCGACCGACATGTTGGCAGGTAAGAGCAGCGCAGCGAGCGCCACACGCCGTCTTCCGAATCGGGAAGCGGCTCTCGAGCAGCTTTACAGCGATATTTCCGCTAAGAACATGTTCCCGTTCTGGGCGACGTCAACCGACGTCGCGCATGACGAAATCAAGCAATTGATGGGCACGCAAAAGGCCGTTCCGCATCTGTGGAGCTACAAAAGCGATATCGAACCAATTCTATTTCGAGCGGCGGAACTGGTAACGATGGATGATTCCGAACGCCGCTCGCTCATCCTGGTCAATCCCGGGCTCTCTCCGCGGCGCGCGACCGTGAGCACGATGTACACCGCCTATCGGCTCAATGATGCCAACGAGGTGATGCCGCCGCACCGGCACTCCCCCAACGCCATCCGGTTCGGCTTGACCGGGAAAGGCAATTTCACCGGCGTCGGGGGCGAGGATATCACCTTCGGGCCCGGCGACATGGTGCTCACCCCGGTCGACACCTGGCACAACCACGGCAACGTGGGAAACGAGCCGGCGGTCAATCTTTCCGTGCTCGATCTGCCGCTCGTCGAGACGCTCAATGCGGTCTACTTCGAACATGATTACACCGAGATGGTCGACGGCAAGCCGGTCAAGAAGCAGCAACAGACGGCGACCGTGCCGTCCGACTATTCCGCCCGCGCCTACGACCACGGCGGACTGAAACCTCGCTTTCTGCAGCATCATCGCGGCGCCGGGCACTCCTCGCCGATGTACGTGTATCGTTGGGAGACGATGCAGGAATTGATCGAGCGCTTCAAAGACTGGGACGGCGACCCCTACGAGGCGTTGTCGATCGAATACGTCGACCCGCTGACCGGCGGTCCGGTGTTCAAGACCATGACCTTCTTCGTGCAAGTGCTGCGTCCCGGCGAGAAGACGCGACCGGTGCGGCAGACGGCAAGCCTGCTGGTCGCGCCGTTCGAGGGCAGGGGACACTCCATCATCGACGGCAAGCGCCTCGACTGGCAGGCCTTCGACAATTTGGCGGTGCCGGGCGGCTCCTGGTTCGAGCACGTCAACGGCGATACCAAGCAACCCGCCATCCTGTTCGTCGCCAGCGATGAGCCCGCATTGAAATGCTTCCACCTCTTCAAGAAGTGGGGCCGCGACACCGCCGGCAGCATCGTGAAAATCGCCTGAGCTCGAGCGCGCCAGGACCGACTGCGCAGTGGCGGTAGCCCGCCCCGATGAATGTCACTTGGTCGAGCGTTTTGTGTCGAGTCGATCCAACACCACGCTGATATCGCACTTCGACTGCCCGGGTGGAGGGCAAGTTTGGGTCGAGGGCACGACGCTCTTTATCGGGCACATGCGCTGGCCGAGCGGCACCACGATCGTGGACGTGGCCGATCCGCGCCAACCTCGCAAGCTCGCGACCATCGATCTGCCGCAGGGCTGGCATTCCCACAAGGTGCGGGTGGCGAACGGCATCATGATCGTCAACCACGAGCGGCTGGGCGAGAGCGGACCGGCCGAGTTCGGCGGGGGCATCGCAATCTACGATGTCTCGCGCCCCAGCACGCCGAAGCTCCTCACCAAGTGGCGCACCGCTGGCCGCGGTGTGCACCGCTACGATTTCGATGGCCGCTACGCCTACCTGTCGCCGACGGCCGAGGGCTATGTCGGCAACATCATGATGATCCTCGATCTCGCCGATCCTGCCCGCCCGGTCGAGGTCGGGCGCTGGTGGATCCCGGGCCAGTGGAAGGCCGGAGGAGAACCTTATCCTTGGAACAACTCCCCCGCGCCGCGTTGTCATCATCCGCTGCGCATGGGCAATCGCCTCTATGTCAGCTACTGGCATCATGGGCTGTTCATCCTGGATATTTCCGACATGGCGCGGCCGAAAACGGTGGCGCATACCAATACCAGCCCGGCGTTTGCACACCCGACGCATACCTGTCTGCCGATTGCGCAACCGCTCAAGGGCCGCCGCATCATGGTGGTGGCGGACGAGGACGTCGCCAAGCTGCGGCCGGCGTCACCCTCCTTCGCCTGGATTTACGACATCACCCTCGAGCAACTGCCCGTGCCGATCGCGACATTCCAGGTGGCGGGGCTCGACGTCGACGGCAGCCCGCAACCGCCGATGAGCGGCTGTCACCAGCCGTCGGAGCGTTTCCACGGCACCGTGATCCCGTTCGCGTGGTTTGCGCAGGGGCTGCGTCTCGTCGACATCGCGGACCCGTTCGTTCCGCGGGAGGTTGGCCATTTTCTGCCGCATCCGGCAGACGGCGAGAAGCGCCCTTCCTCCAATGACGTCACGGTTGACGATCGCGGGCTGATCTACCTCGTGGATCGCGTTCGCGGGGTCGACATCATCGAAGCCAGGGGATTGCGCTGAGGATCAACCCATGCAGGACGCACGCGCTACCCGCAAGGATATCTATCCGATCGGAAAGAAGAACCCGAACCTGCCTTTTCATCCGGCGGTGCGCGCGGGCGATTTCATCTTCGTTTCAGGCCAGGTTGCGAAGGATGCCGACGGCAACATGATCTCGGGAACGATCGAGGAAGAGACGCGGGGCACGATCGAGGCGATTCGTCGAATTCTCGCCGAAGAAGGGGCGACACTGTCCGATGTCGTGCGCGTCACCACCTATCTCGGGGATGCCCGCGACTTCGGCCGTTACAACCGGGTATTCGGAGAACACTTCAAGGATGCCGTGCTGGCGCGCACGACCGTCGAGGCACGCGCGGTCATCAATACCAAGATCGAGATGGACGCCATTGCGTACAAGCCGCGCAGCGGCTGAACTGGTGTGCCACGCGGCGAACCGATCGTTACTGCGCGAAACCAAAAAATCGCTTCGCCGTTCATCTACCGAGGAGGACGTGACGTGATCAGATTGCTCGGCCGACAGACGTCGGGAAATGTACAGAAGGTCATCTTCTGCCTGGAGGAGCTCGGGTTGCCCTATGTCCGCGAGGACTACGGTCGCCAGTTCGGCAATACGCTGACCGAGGCATACCGCAAGCTCAACCCCAATGCGAAGGTCCCGACCTTGGTCGACGGCGATCTCGTGATCTGGGAATCCCACACCATCCTTCGCTATCTCGCCGCGGTGCATGGACCGACGCTGACCGGAGCGAGCGCGGCCGAGCGCACCATGGTCGAACGTTGGATGGACTTTTTGCTCGGCGCCTTGAACACGCCATATGTCGCCGTGTTCAGAGACGCCAAGAAGGCACCGGCCGAGCGGGCGCCGGATTTTGCGGCGCAAAGTGCCGATCTCCTCGCCCAGCTCAAAATACTCGATGGCCACATCGCCGGGCGCCATTGGTTCGCGCTCGATCGTTTCACCATCGCCGACATTGCGCTCGGCTCGATCGTAAAGCGTTGCCTGGAGTTTCCGATCGAGCGGCCCGCCTATTCGGAGCTCGCGCGCTGGCAGGCCGCGATCGATGATCGGCCGGCCTTTGCGGTGGCGATCGGCGCCAAGCCGAGCGTGCTGACGCCAGCGGCCTAAAGGCGCACAAAACGGTCGCCCGATCGCCGGCAATGATACCGACGGCGGACGTGCCGATTCGCGCAATGAGGCATCACCGCGGTCGATGCAACTGCGCAGGCGCACGCGTGAACGTCCTACGCCCCCGTTTGAAAGCGTAGAGCACGGGCACGAGTTCAGCGACTGCCATCTCAGAGTCGGTCGCATCGAGCACCACCAGGTCGGCAATTCTGCCGGTTGCAA
>JAFAHL010000294.1 GCA_019237215.1 Hyphomicrobiales bacterium
AATGGCGTGGCGACCCGCTCGTGCATCACGCCGGTCGCCGCCGTCGGCCAAAATGAAGTCACCACGCTCGCCGGAATCGGCACCATCGAGAAGCCGCATCCGCTGCAGAAGGCCTTCATCGACGAGCAGGCGGCCCAATGCGGTTACTGCATCAACGGGATGATCATGACCGCCAAGGCCTTGCTCGACCGCATGCCGCACCCGACCGAGGCCGATGTCCGCGCCACATTGGCACCCAATCTCTGCCGCTGCGGTACCCATAACCGGATCATTCGCGCGGTGCTGCGCGCCGCGCAGGCGAACGGGAGGACGTGACCCGTGAACGCTCCCGCTTTCAATCGACGCGAGTTCACCGCCGGCCTGGGTGCGATCGTCGTCGCCTTCTCGCTCGATCCGAAGCTTGCGCGCGGGCAGGAGCGGCTACCCGGGAGTCTGCAGGACAATCGCAGGCTCGACGGATGGATCCGCGTCAATGCCGACGGCAGCGCGACGGTTTTCACCGGCAAGGTCGAGCTGGGGCAGGGCATCGTCACAGCGCTCGCGCAGATCGCGGCCGAAGAGCTCGATCTGCCGCTCTCTCGCATCAAGATGATTTCCGGCGATACCGGCCAGACCCCGAACGAGGGACAGACCGCCGGTAGCCAATCGATCGAGAACAGCGGTACGGCGTTGCGCATGGCCGCCGCCGAAGTGCGCACGATCCTGATCGATCTCGCCGCCAAGCGGCTCGGCGTGGCGGCGGACCAGCTGACGGCTGCCGACGGCTCGATTGCGGCGCCCGACGGACGCAAAGTCGGTTACGGCGACCTCAATCCCGATCTCGATCGTGAAGCGAGCGCCAAGGCATCGCCGAAACCGCCCGCCGCGCACAAGATCGTAGGAAAATCTATTCCGCGTTTCGATATTCCGGGCAAAGTCAGCGGCGGCGCGGCGTTCGTCCAGGATATGCGGCTTCCCGGCATGCTGCATGGTCGCGTGATCCGTCCGCCGCGCTACGGCTCGAAGCTTAACGGCGTCGACGAAGCCGCGGCGAAAGCAATGCCGGGCATCGTTGCCGTCGTGCGCGACGGCTCGTTCCTCGGGGTGGTGGCCGAACGCGAAGAGCAGGCAATCAACGCGCGCGCCGCTTTGCTCAAGAGCGCGAAGTGGACCTTGGGGCCGGAGCTGCCCGATCCCGCGCGGCTGTTCGACGTAATCAGGTCGCTGCCGAGCAAAGATGCGACGATCGGCGTCAAAGAGGGTGCCGCGCCCGCAAACGCCCGCACCTTCGAGGCGGTCTATACCAAGCCCTACATGTCGCACGCCTCGATCGGGCCGTCCTGCGCGGTCGCCGAGTTCAAGGACGGCAAGATGACGGTGTGGACGCATTCCCAGGGCGTCTTCCCGCTGCGCGCCGAACTCGCCAAGGCGCTGAAAATGCCGGCAGCCGCGCTGCGCTGCGCGCACGTGGAGGGGTCCGGCTGTTACGGGCACAACGGCGCCGACGACGTCGCGGTCGACGCGGCGCTCTTGGCCCGCGCGCTGCCCGGCCGGCCGGTGCGCCTGCAATGGATGCGCGACGACGAGTTCGGCTGGGAGCCCTTTGGCCCGGCCATGGTGATGCGGGCGAAAGCGGCGCTCGGCGGCGACGGCAAGATTGCCGATTGGGACTACGAGGTGTGGAGCAATACCCACTCGACCCGGCCGCAATCCACCGATGGCACCAACGTGCTCGCCGCTTGGTATCTCGCCGAGCCGCAGAAAATGGGGCCGCCCACGAGTCCGCCGCAGCCCGCCGGCGGCGGGGATCGCAACGCCATACCGCTCTACGACTTCCCGCGGCAGCGGGTGATCCACCATTTCGTCCAGGACATGCCGATCCGGGTGTCGGCGCTGCGCACGCTCGGCGCCTATGCCAATGTATTCGCGCTCGAATCCTTCATGGACGAGCTGGCGGCGGCGGCCGGGGCCGACCCGGTCGCCTTCCGTCTCGCACATCTCAACGACCCGCGCGCACGGGCGGTGATCGAGGCGGCGGCCAAAAAGGCCGGCTGGACCGCCGGCGAGAAAGGTGACGGCACCCGCGGGCGCGGGATCGGCTTTGCCAAGTACAAGAATCTCGCTTGCTACGTGGCCGTGGTGGCGGAGGTCGAAGTCGACCGCGGCAGCGGCATGGTGCGCGTGCCGCACGCCGTCGCGGCGGTCGATGCCGGCTTGATCATCAATCCGGATGGGCTCACCAACCAAATCGAAGGCGGCATCGTCCAGTCGGTGAGCTGGACGCTGAAGGAGCAAGTGCGCTTCGACCAGAGCGGAATTTTGACGCGCGACTGGGCCAGCTATCCAATCCTCACGATGCCGGAAGCGCCGAGGGTCGAGGTCGAGTTGATCAACCGTCCGAACGAGCGTCCGCTCGGCGCGGGTGAGGGCTCGCAAGGGCCCGCGGTTGCGGCCGTCGCCAACGCCTTTGCCAACGCGACCGGCAAGCGCATCCGCGACGTGCCGCTCAACCCGGCGCGGGTCAAGGCGGCGTTGATGTAGGTCGAAGCGCGGAGGAAAGCGAGTAGCGAAGAGCGAACGGTTCTGTTAGCGGCGTCGCGCGGCGCGGTTTATTTCTCAAGGAGGAAAACCATGGCTATCAACTTCACTGTGAACGGCAAGGCGGCGTCGACCGATGCGCCGCCGACGACGCCGTTGTTGTGGGTGATCCGGGAAGACCTCAAGCTGACCGGCACCAAGTTCGGTTGCGGCACCGGTCTGTGCGGTGCCTGCATGGTGCACATCGACGGCCGGCGCGCGTTCTCGTGCCAGACCCAAATCTCGGAGATGGCGGGCAAAGCGGTGACCACCATCGAAGGGTTGTCGGCGGATTCATCGCATCCGCTGCAGAAGGCCTGGCTCGTCGAACAGGTGCCGCAATGCGGCTACTGCCAGTCCGGGCAGATCATGAGCGCGGCTGATCTGCTCAAGCACAACCCCAAGCCGACGCGCGATCAGATCGTCGAGCACATGAGCACGAACATCTGCCGCTGCGGAACCTATCAGCGCATCGTGCGCGCAGTCGAGCGCGCGGCGCGGGAGGCCTGAGCCATGACCCAGCATATGGCAATCGAGAGCTTGAACGCGCGTTCCTCGCGCCGCCGCCTTCTGTCTCGTCGTCAAGTGATGATCGGAGCGGCCGGCCTCACCTTTGCGGTGGCGCTTG
>JAFAHL010000171.1 GCA_019237215.1 Hyphomicrobiales bacterium
GCCGCGATGGCGCCGCCGGTCGCGCTCGAAGCCGGCCGCGCGGTGACGTGGGACCGGCGCTTCGTCGTCTACGCCGCCGCGCCGCTGCCGCCGGGCGCCACGGTCGGCGGCCTCGGCGCCGCCGGCCTCGCCGCCTTGCGCGCCGCGGCGCCGGGCCTGGCGGCGCGCGCGGTTCCGGCGATCGGCCTGCCCGGCTTGCCCGCGGTGCGCGATCTTGACGGAGTCTTAGCGGTTCCCCACCTCAACTATTGTCGACAGGGGTATGGGACCGATACCATCGGGGGACTGTTGATCCTTCCAGAGCCCGCGGCGGCGCTGGCCGGCGCAGGCGCCCCGAGTGAGCCCGGATGGATCAGCAGCGGCCGATGAAGATGGTCGGCTGAAACCAGGCGCCAGCCGTTGTTGTGGTGGGCGCCTGCGCGTTTCGAGGAGAGGCCTGCCATCGTGAACAATTTCGGCAAGAACCTGGCGCTCTGGATCATCATCGGGCTCCTCCTCGTCGCCCTGTTCAATCTCTTCCAGAACTCCTCGAGCCGCGGCCCGCACGCCCAACTGGCGTTTTCCGACTTCCTCGGCGAGGTCGAGCGCGGTCAGGTGACCGACGTCACCATCCAGGGCAATACCATCCAGGGCCACTTCAACGACGGGCGTGCGTTCTCGACGTATGCGCCCCAAGATCCCAACCTGGTCGATCGCCTGCAGGCCCGCAGCGTCCGCATCAAGGCGGCGCCCCCCGATGACAGCATGAACTCGGTGCTCGGGATCCTGATCTCGTGGTTCCCGATGCTGTTGTTCATCGGCGTGTGGATCTTCTTCATGCGCCAGATGCAATCGGGCGGCGGCAAGGCGATGGGCTTCGGCAAGTCGCGGGCGCGCCTGCTCACCGAGAAGGTCGGTCGCGTCACCTTCGAGGACGTCGCCGGCATCGACGAGGCCAAGCAGGAGCTCCAGGAGATCGTCGAGTTCCTGAAGGACCCGCAGAAATTCCAGCGCCTGGGCGGCAAGATCCCCAAGGGCGTGCTGCTCGTCGGCCCGCCCGGCACCGGCAAGACGCTGCTGGCGCGGGCGATCGCCGGCGAGGCCAACGTGCCGTTCTTCACCATCTCCGGCTCGGACTTCGTCGAGATGTTCGTCGGCGTCGGCGCCAGCCGGGTGCGCGACATGTTCGAGCAGGGCAAGAAGAACGCGCCCTGCATCATCTTCATCGACGAGATCGACGCGGTCGGCCGCCATCGCGGCGCCGGCCTCGGCGGCGGCAATGACGAGCGCGAGCAGACGCTCAACCAATTGCTGGTCGAGATGGACGGCTTCGAGGCCAATGAAGGCATCATCCTGATCGCCGCGACCAACCGGCCCGACGTGCTCGATCCGGCGCTGCTGCGCCCCGGCCGCTTCGATCGTCAGGTCGTGGTGCCGAATCCGGACGTGGTCGGCCGCGAGCAGATCCTCAAAGTGCATGTGCGCAAGGTGCCGCTGGCGCCGGACGTCAATCTCAAGACCACCGCGCGCGGCACGCCCGGCTTTTCCGGCGCCGATCTCATGAACCTCGTCAACGAGGCGGCCCTAATGGCGGCTCGGCGCAACAAGCGCATGGTGACCCAGGTCGAGTTCGAAGACGCCAAAGACAAGGTGATGATGGGCGCCGAGCGCAAATCGCTGGTGATGACGGAGGAGGAAAAGCTCCTGACCGCCTATCACGAGGGCGGCCACGCCATCGTCGCGCTCAACGTGCAGGCGACCGATCCCGTGCACAAGGCCACCATCATCCCGCGCGGCCGCGCGCTCGGCATGGTCATGCAGTTGCCGGAGCGCGACAAGCTCTCCATGAGCCTCGAGCAGATGACCTCGCGGTTGGCCATCATGATGGGCGGGCGCGTGGCCGAGGAGCTCGTGTTCGGCAAGCAGAAGGTCACCTCGGGCGCCGCCTCCGACATCGAACAGGCGACCAAGCTCGCGCGCATGATGGTGACGCGCTGGGGTCTGTCCGAAACCCTCGGCACGGTCGCTTATGGCGAGAACCAGGACGAGGTTTTCCTGGGCTACCAGGTGGCGCGCCAGCAGAACGTCTCGGAGGAAACGAGCCGCAAGATCGACGCCGAGATCAAGCGTCTGGTCGAGGCCGGCTACGCCGAGGCGCAGAGCATTCTCGAGGAGAAGCGCGCCGATCTCGAAACGCTGGCCAAGGGGCTACTCGAGTTCGAGACGCTGACCGGCGACGAGATCAAAGATCTGCTCGCCGGCAAGCGGCCGGCGCGCGAATCCGTGATCGAGCCCGCCACGCCGCGCGGCTCGGCCGTGCCGCCGGCCGGCAAGCCGCGGCCGCGGCCGGAAACCGGCGGCCTCGAGCCGCAGCCGCAGGCCTGATCCGGGCTCACGAGATCGCCCGCGTTGCGGGGCATCCAATGCGAGGGCGAATGCGGCCGGCCGCCTAGCGGCGTGCGTCGATCGCAATCGAGGGCGGGGCCTCGTGACTCATGAAAACCGGTTGCAACATGTGCGATTGGAATTGCCAGCCATGATCTTCACCCAACACGCATTCGGCGATCAAGTCCGCGATCAGCATCGGCGGCTTGGATTGCGGCGCCGGCGCGCGCACGGCGGCGCCGTAGAAGCTGATGATGCCCAACACCTTCGCGCGGCGCGCCTCGCTCGATTCGACCAATAGATTGTTGATCAGATGGCGCGTGGTCTTCACGCTGCTGATGGCGGTCGTGGCCTGGCGTTCACGCCACGCATAGAACTCTCGAATTTTTTCACGCCCTTGAAACCGATTGTGGCCCACCACCATCACGCCATCCGGCAGGTAATATTCGTGGGCGCGGTGTCCGCCATTGCAATCGACCTCGTGCCAATATCTCGCCTCGAGACGGTAAAGCGCGTGCCAAAGATCAACGTCGTCGTGAGTGTCCATGTTGCACCTCGCGTCGTCGCCGAAGCGGTTGCCCCCGGCCGCGCGGCAACGGTTCAGCCAAAGTCCCGTAATCCCGCCTGCCGCACCAGCGGATAGGTGACGTCCCGAAACTCGCGCATGCCTTGCTCGAAGCGCGGCCAGCACAGCAGAACGCCATCGAGACCAGCGTGCGACAACGCCTGCAATCCATCGACGATCTGCTCCTTGGTGCCGATCAGCGGGAATCCACCCCAGCCGGCAATGAATGCCTCCTGATAGGCTTTCAGCCGCTCCGTCGGAATCATCCGGGCATTGATGTCGAGCGTGAACGTGTCGATCATATTCTTGGCGGCTTCCCAGTCACCCTTCTCGTGCACGTAGTAGCGATAGAAATCGCGCGCCGCTTTCTCCGTCTCGCCCTGCACGACATTGGCGACAGTCCAGACCCGGACCTCGCGGCCGTATTCCTCCCGCGCCAGCCGGTGGTAGGCTTGTATGTGCGCGCGGCATTCCTCGAGGCCGCCGGTGCGAATGACCGTAAAGACCAGATCCGCGTATTTGGTCGCAAAGTGGCGGCCGCGCTCGGACGCGCCGGCGCTCATGACCGCGGGATACGGTCGCTGGATCGGCTTCGGTTGCAGATAACCTTTGGTGATCTTGTAGAACTTGCCCTCGTGGTCGAACGCGTCGTCCTCGGTCCACAGCCGCTTGACGATGGCGAGCCATTCCTCGGCGCAGGCGTAACGTTCGGTGTGTCCCATCATTGCGCTGCCGAACATGTCGATTTCCGGCTGATTCCATCCGGTCACGATGTTGAGCGCGTAGCGGCCACCCGAAATATGATCGATGACGGTGGACTGCTTGGCGGCGACGATTGGGTGATTGAGCGAGATGTGCGAGGTGGCGAAGACCCCGACCTTGGCGGTGGAAGCGGCGATGCCGGCGGCCCAGGTGTAAGCCTCGAAGCCTCGCCCTTGCGGATTGGTGGCGCCGCCGAAGCCGTGCCAGCGCGCGACCGGCACCAGCGCCTCGAAATCCATTTCTTCGGCCAGCCTGGCGAGACCGAGCGTCGTCGGCCAGGTGATGTCGAGCCGGCCGTCGAGGTCCGACATCACGCAGCCGCTGTCGAGATTGGTTTGGAAGGTTCCAAGCTTCAGTTTGCGGCAGCTGAAGGCCGGATTGGTTACGTTGCGATCCTGTTGCCGGGTGGCACGCGCGGTCATCGCCGTCCTAGCTCTTCATCGCCGCCTTGATGGCCGCGACGTCGCCGCCGGCCTTCGCCGCCGCGATGATCTTCGCCTCGCGCGCGGCAAGGCCGTCGAGCGCCGCCTTCATGGCGTCGATTTTGTCGGCCGGGACCACGACCGCGCCGTGGCGGTCGGCGTGCACGAGGTCGCCGCTCCTGACCGCCATGCCGTGCACGTTCACGTCGATGCCGAAATCGACGACATGGACATAGGCGTGGGAGGGCACGATCGAGCCGGCCAGCATCTGAAAGCCCGGCGCGATCATCGGGATGTCACGGATCGAGCCGTTGGTGACCACGCCGAGGCAGCCGAGTGCCTTGTGCACGTTCGACTGCACCTCGCCCCAGAACGCGCCATAGCCCACATGCTCGTCGTCGAGATCCTCCATCACCATGATGCTGGGCCGCGGCAAGCCTGCGACATAGTCAAGATAGTCGAGCCGCCTTTGCATGTAGCCGGCTTGCCCGAGCGGAACCGCGTCCTTGGCTTTGAACGTCACCGTCTTGGCGAAGCCGACCATGGGCGCAAGCTCGGGAAACGGGCAATGCAGGTGCTTGACGGTGTAGCCGAACCCGCGACGCTCCGGCGCGACGATCTCGATCAGGTTGCACACCGTGGGGGTGTCGATCGATTGCAAAAAATCGAAATGGCTCGGGCTCGGCGCGGTCATTCGTTTTCCCTTTCGGCATTGTCGGGGCGCGACCCTAGGCGGTTGCATCCCGATAGGCGAGCGCGGCAATCACGGCCATGAGGGCGAGCATGGCCACCACCATGGCGATCGCGGCCGGCCAGCCGCCCCGCTCCCAGGCAAGCCCGGGCAGGAAGGCGCCCATGCTGCCGCCGATATAGAACGATGTCACGTAGAGGCCGACGGCGGATGAGCGCCCCTCCTTCGCGATTTCGGTGACGTAGCCGGTCGAGATCGTCTGGCACAGCATGCCGCAGCCGGCGCAAATGGTCAGCCCCGCGATGATCGCCGGAACCGGCGGGGCGAGCGTGAGCAGCGCGCCGCCCATCCACGCGGCAATGACCGCGAGGAGGAAACGCCGGCGGCCGAGCCTCGCCGTCATCCAACCGGTCATCGGCGCGATCACCGTGCCGGCGAGATAGGTCACGAATATCGCGCCGAGCAGGGTCGAGGAAAAGTGATAGGGCGCCGCGGCGAGATGGAAGCTCACGTAGGTGAACACCGCGATGAAGTTGAACAGCACGCCGAAGCCGATGCCGTAGGTGGCGAGAAGCTGCGGATCTTTGAGGTGCCGCAGCATCTGCCGCGCCGAAGCGCGCAGCCCCTGCGAGCGAACGAAACCTTTCTCCCGGGGCAGCAACAGCGCAAGCGTGACGGCGCCCGCCAACGACACGCCCGCAAGCGTCAAGAAGGCGCCGCGCCAGCCGACGAGATCGCCGAGCAGGCCCGGAACGAAGCGGCCGGAAAATCCGCCCAGACTCGATCCCGCGATGTAGATGCCGGCGACGCCCGCCACCTGCGCGGGCGGCCATTCATCGCCGATATAGGCGACGGTGACCGCGAAGATCGGCGGCAGCAGCAGACCCTGAACGAAGCGCCAGGCGATGAGCGCTTGCACGTCGGGCGCGAGCGCTGCGCCGGCCATGGGCACGACCACCGCCAACATCGCAGCCGCGATGACGCGCTTCCTCCCCAACACGTCGGCAACGGCGCCGGTGAACGGCGCGATCAAGGCGATGGCGAGTGTGCTCGCGGTCATGATCGCGCTGATCTCGGCGACGCCGACGCCGAACTCACGCGCCAGCGAAGGCAGCAGCGCCTGGGGCGAATAGAGGGTGAGGAAGGTGCAGAAGCCGGCAATGGCAATGGCGACTTTGCGGCGGTCGACGGCCATGGTGCCTAGCGTATCCTTGCCGCGCCGCAGACCGTGACGCCGCCGCGGCGGTGGCCAGCTCTACGTGCCGCATCGCCGGTCATGCTCTCACTCCCCCATCGCCGCCTGCGCGCGGGCGAAGGTTTCCCCCGGCGACCCGGAGGTATCGATGCGCGCCCAATCGAGCGCGCCGAGGTCGTAGCTCTCCTGGCGGCGGGCGACCGCGGCGTCGGCATCGGAGGCGTCGCGGCCGCGCCCGCTCACGCGGGCGACACGCGTGTCGAGATCGGCGGCGAGGAAAAGGCCGTTGAAGGGCATGCCGAGGATTTCGGCGGACGCCGCCACGACCGCGCGCTCCTGCGGCCGCGCAAAGACCGCATCGACGAGCGCCGAATGGCCCGCTGCAAGCACGCGGCGCGCCTTGTCGGCGATGGTGGCATAGACCCGCGCCGTCACCGCCGGCGAATAGGCATCCTGCGGCAACTTCTCGTGCTCGTCCTTGCCGAGCAGCACCTTGCGTTCGACGTCGGAGCGCAGCACCACGGCCCCCGGCGCCGGCGCAAGCTGCGGCGCGAGCGCGTAGGCGAGCGCCGATTTGCCGGTGCCGGAAAGCCCGCCGACCGCAACCAGGCGAGGCGCGCGGGGCTCGATGAACCGCCGCGCAAAGTCGAAATATGCGCGGGCGCTGCGCTTGATTGCGGCGGTCTCGTCAGGGGCGGCATGTTCGAGCCGCGCCGCCGTCACTTTGGCGCGGATAGCGGCGCGCGTCGAAAGAAAGAGCGGCAGGCCTGCGAGCGCGTCGAGGTCCTCGGTCCGCCTGGTCTCAGCGAGATAGCGGTTGAAGACGGCGTTGGCCGAGGGTTCGAGACCGCGCTCGACCAGATCCATGAGCAGGAAGGCGAGATCGTAGAGCACGTCGCCCGACGCGATCAGCGCACTGAACTCGATGGCGTCGAATGCGACCGGCCGGCCGCCGAGAAGCACGATGTTGCCGAGATGAAGGTCGCCGTGAAGACGCCGAACGAGCCCCCGATCTCCGCGCTCGACGATGAGCGGACGGATGCGCGCGTGGGCGGCGCGGCTCTTCGTCGTCAGTAGCTCGACCTCGGCAGGCGGAAAAAGGTCGGGCACCGCCCGGAAAGCGGCGTCGTTTTGCTCGATATAGTCGGCGAGCGCCGCGATCCAGGGCTCGGCTTCGACCGCGCTGGCGCGGGCGTGAAGCGCCGCCACCGCGTGCCCGAGCGCGTCGGACAGCGCCGCGTCGATCTGACCCGCTGCCGCCAGCCGGTCGAACGTCGCATTCTCGTCGAAGCGGTGCATTTCGACCGCCCACTCCACCGCCGCGCCGGCGCCATCGAGCTTGAGGGCGCCGTCCGCCGCGCGCGTGATCCCCACCACGCGGCGGTAGATCTCGGGCGCGAACGGTCGATTGATCCGAAGCTCCGCTTCGCAGGCGGTTTTGCGCTTGGCGAGGGTCGAATAGTCCAGAAAAGGAAAGCGCACCGCGCGCTTGACCTTGAACGCGCGGTCGCCGGCGAGAAACACCGACGCCGCGTGGGTGTCGATGCGCTTGACCGCCGCGCCGCCATGGGTCGCGGGGTCGGCGAGCAGCGCGAACACCGCCTCCTGACAGTCGCTGTCATTCATCCGCTTGGCACTCCGTGGGGCGGCATCGCCGGCATGGCCGTGGTCCGGCATCGCGCCGTGCCAGCGCCGGCGAGGCCGGAACCGTTCGTGGTGCTATGCTGTTGGCCATGGCCCCTGCGCCCGATCGAGGAGGCCCGTCATGACCCAATTACCGCATGTGCTCAAGCGCATCCGACTCAATCTCGCCCGCTCGAAGGAATTTCCCTCGGGCTCGGACGAGCATGGCTATGAGTTCGTCGCTCCACTCGACGCCGACGGACACATCGATGTCGACCTTTGGCGGAAATACCGTGAACATTGCGGCGTGCGTCGATTCTGGGATGGCGAGGACGACGAGTTCGGCCGCCTCGTCCACAAGCCCGGCGGCGTCGAGCATGCGCGCTGGGTGTTCGACTATGACGAGAGCGCGGAGGACGACGACGAGGCCGGCTATCGTTTCGGCGACCACCCGTTTCGCAACGGCGAATACGTCTCGATCCGCGGTGAACACGGCCACATGCATACGTTCCAGGTGGTCTCGGTCGAGCCGGCGACGTGAGGATGTGAGCCCGCCGGCGAACGATCGCTGCCATTTGCTGATAAGGCGCGTCTATCGCGGGCCGTAGCCGCCGTCCGGCCAGCGCGGTTAAGCGATTTTGCTCCCGGCGCACGCTTGCGGCATGATGTAGAAGCGAGCGGCAGGCCACGGGAGACGCGTGATGCGCGCCAATGACGGCACAAGGACGGCCGCCGAAGTTCTGATCGACCAGCTCGTCGTTCACGGGGTAGCCCACGTGTTTTGCGTGCCCGGCGAGAGCTATCTCGCGGCGCTCGATGCTTTCCACGACCGAGATATCGCCATCACCGTTTGCCGGCAGGAGAGCGGAGCCGCGATCATGGCGGAAGCCTGCGGCAAGGCGACCGGGCGCCCCGGCATTTGCTTCGTCACGCGTGGGCCCGGCGCCACCAATGCGGCGGCGGGAGTGCATATCGCGCGGCAGGATTCCACGCCGCTCATTCTGTTCGTCGGCCAGATCGCGCGCGAAATGCGCGAGCGCGAGGCCTTCCAGGAGCTCGATTACCGCGCGGTGTTCGGTTCGATCGCCAAATGGGCGACCGAGATCGACGATCCCGCGCGCATCCCCGAGCTCATTTCGCGCGCCTTCTACACCGCGACCGGCGGCCGGCCAGGCCCGGTCGTCATCGCGTTGCCGGAGGACATGCTCGTCGAGCGCGTCGCCGTGCCCGACGCGCCCGCTTTCGAGCCGGTCGAGATCTGGCCCGGCGCAAGCGACATGAGCCGGCTGCAGAAGCTGCTGTGGGCGGCCGATCGGCCGATCGTGCTGTTGGGCGGCAGCCGGTGGTCGGCGACCGCGTGCGCCGCGCTCGCGCGGTTCGCCCATCGCTTCGCGCTGCCGATTGCCACCACGTTCCGCCGCGCGCATCTGTTCGATCCCGCGCATCCCTGCTACGCGGGCGACCTCGGCATCGGACCCAATCCCAAGCTTCTCGCACGCGTGAAGGGTGCCGACCTCATCCTGCTCGTCGGCGGGCGGCTCGGCGAAATGCCCTCGCAGAGTTACACCCTCCTCGACATTCCGCGGCCGCGGCAAACCCTCGTGCACGTGTTTCCCGGGGTCGAAGAGCTCGGTCGCGTCTATCACGCGCAACTTGCGATCAACGCCACGCCGACCGCGTTCGCCGCCGCGCTCGAAGGGCTTGAGCCGCCGAACGAACTGAGCTGGCGGAGCCAAACCCCGCTCGCCCACGCCGACTTTCTTGCCTGGACCGATAAACCGACGACGGTGCCCGGCCCGGTCAATCTGGGCGAGATCGTCGCGGGCTTGCGCGAAAGGCTCCCTGCCGATGCGGTGATCTGCAATGGCGCCGGCAATTTCTCCATCTGGGTGCACCGCTACGCACGCTATCGCCGCTACGGCACGCAGCTCGCGCCGATCTCGGGCTCCATGGGTTATGGAGTACCCGCGGCCATCGGAATGAAGCGGTTGGCACCGGAGCGCACGGTCATCGCGTTTGCCGGCGACGGCGATTTCCTGATGACAGGGCAAGAGTTTGCAACCGCTGTGCAATACGAGGCGCCGGTGATCATCGTCGTCGTCGACAACGGCATGTACGGCACCATCCGCATGCACCAGGAGCGCCACTATCCCGGCCGGGTGGTGGCGACGGGCTTGAAGAACCCGGATTTTGCGGCCTACGCCCGCGCCTTTGGCGGCTACGGCGCGACCGTGGAGAAGACCGCGGACTTCTTTCCGGCGTTCGCAGCCGCGCAGAAATCCGGCAAGCCCGCCATCCTCCACCTCAAGGTCGATCCCGAGGCGCTCACGCCAACCATCTCGCTCACGGCCACGCGCGAGAAGGCGCAAGCGGGCGGATGAATTGCCGCGCCTTGCGAGCCCTTTACGAGATGATCAAGCCGGCCAACGCCCTCACGTGCGATACGAAGGATCGATGCGGTCGAGCTTGCGGAGCAGGCCCGGCCATTCCGCCCCGAACGGGGCGTCCGAGGCGACGGCGAGCCTGGCGGTGTGCTCCGAGACGGCGGCTGCGGGAAGCGTGAGAGCGGCGTTGCCCGCCATCGCCAGCACCTGCGTCTCGCACGCGAACTGCAGATTGAACAGGTTGCTGAACGCGAGCGGAATGCTTGTTCCGACCGCCAGCAGCCCATGGTTGCGCAAGATCATCACGGGGTTGTTGCCGAGGTCCTTGACCAGCCGCGCCCGCTCGTCGATGTCGATGGCGAGCCCCTCGTAGTCGTGATAGCTCACGCGCCCATAGAACAGCTGCGCATGCTGGCTCAGTGGCAAGAGCCCATCCTTCATGGCCGCGACCGCGACGCCGGCCTTGGAATGGGTGTGAATGACGCAATCGACGTCGTCGCGTCCGCCGTGGATCGCGCTGTGAATGACGAACCCGGCTTTGTGCATGGGAGCGTCGGGCTCTTCGACGAGATTGCCGTCGAGATCGACTTTGATGAGGTTTGAGGCCATCACCTCATCGAACAGCAGCCCGAAACGGTTGAGCAGGAAATGGCCGGGCTCGCCGGGAACGCGCGCCGAAATGTGGGTATAGATCAGATCGGTCCAGCCGAAATGCTCGATCAGCCGGTAGCACGCCGCGAGATTGACGCGCTGCTCCCATTCGGCGGGATCGATGTTCGGCTTTGCGGTGCGGCCGACGGCGGATGCGACAGGCGGCATTCTCATCTCCTCGATCCGGTTTCGCGGCCGTTATCCCATGACGTCCGTGCGAGGCCAATCCACCCAGCGCAACTCCATATCACTTCAGCCGCTGCGCCGCCTCCCGCACGAGGCTCAGATCGGCGTATGCCTGCACGTCGATCGGCCGCTTGAGGAATCCGAGGTCGCGCTGCACCTCGATGTTGGACTGCAGCGCCGCCAGATCGGGCAGCAGATCCGGGCTGCGCGAATATTCCTTGTTGGTGAAGAGCCAGCCCGCGAACAGTTCCGGGCGCAGTTTGGTGATCCTCGCCGCGATCTGTACGGCCTCGTCGTGATTCTTGGGATCGAGGTACCAGCGCACGACCCGCACCGAATCCTCCAAGAAATCGACCATGGCGGCGCGGTTCTTCTGCAGGAAGCTTGCCCGCGCGACCCACACGATCATCTGCGTAGGGCCGAGCGCGTCGCGCTGGCTGAACAGCGGCCTCCCGATCTGCCGCAACTCGGGATCGAACGAGAACGGCGCCACGAACGAAGCGAGATCGGCCTTTTTCTGCGTGAGCATGGCCTTCATGGTCGGGAACGGCGCCTCCACCACGGTGTAGTCGCGCTTGTCCTCGAGCCCGTGCTTGCGCAGCATGGCGCGCATGGCGATGTCGACGGCGCTGCCGGCAGCATTGGTTGCGACGATCTTGCCTTTGAGATCCTCGACCTTCTGGATCTGACTGTCCCGGAGCACGAAGAATTGGTTGCTGTAGTGGCCTTCGCTGCCGTCCTTGAACTGGTCGCCGACGATGCGCAAATCCTCCAACCCGGCATTCTCGATCGCGAGCGCGAGCGAGGAAAAGGCGAGGTTGCCGAGCTCGATCTCGTTGTTCGCCAGCGCCGTGATGACCGCGGGCGTGCCTTGGAAGCGCATCGGCTCGAAGACGTAGCTCTTGCCGTTGTTCTTCATCAGCTCGGGCTTCTCGGGAAGGAGCGGCGTCCAGTCGGAGGGCGCCACGATCCAGCTGGCGCGGATCTTCACCGCCTCGGCGCCGTCCGCCGTTGCGCCGGCAAGGAGCAGGATCAAGCTCAGCACCCATCGCAACGCGCGCATGGCTTCTCCCGTCGGCGGTCACTTTCCGCGTGAGGGTACCACCGCGGGGGAGGGGCGGCCACGGCAGCGGAACGTGCCGCGAGTGCTTACGAACTTCGGAGTCGGATCACTAGTTGCGCAGGCATGAATCATGCTTCATTTTTTGCATGCGAGATTCGCGATGCCTTACCGCCGAACGGCAAACGTTGCCCGCAAGCTCGCCGCGCGCCACGACGCGATCCTGGCGGCGGCCTGCGAGGCCGTGGCGGAGGGCGGCATGGCGGCGGTTCAGATTGCGCGGGTCGCCGCGCGTGCCGGCATCGCCACCGGCACGGTCTATCGCTACTTTCCGTCCAAGACCGAGCTCGTCGCCGCGCTCGCGGCGGCGCTTGGCGAGCGCGAGATGGCGGCGCTCGAAGGGGCCGCCAAAGCGGCGCCTGGGCCCTTGTCGGCGTTGGCGGCGGCGTTCTCCACCTTCGCCGCGCGCGCGCTCGAGCGGCGGCGTCTCGCCTTCGCGCTGATGGCTGAACCGGTCGAGCCCGAGGTCGACCGGGCGCGCGCTTCCTATCGGCAGGCGCTCCTCGGCGCATTCGAACAGCTCATCCGCAAGGCGCTCGGCGCCGGGCGGCTGCCCGACCAGGACGCCGCGCTTGCCGCGCCGGCGCTTCTCGGCGCGCTGGTCGAGGGCCTCCTCGGCGCGCACGCCCCCGCCGCCCCCGACGATCCCGCCAAAGCGCGCGCGCAGGCGCAGATGCTCACGCTGTTGGCGTTGCGCGCGCTCGGCGTCGTCGACGCGCGCGCGCGCGGCCTCGTCGTGCAGACGGTGATGCCGCAGCCGAGCGAGAAATCTTAGAAATAAAAGAAGCGGAGCGTGCCTGGTCACTGCAGCGTCGCCGCCGCGATCCATTCGGTGACCGCACGCAGCGCGGTGCCGGGGCTGCCGCTTTGGATGTGGGCCTCGAACACGGCGAGTTGCGCGTCGGCGGAGGTACCCGCGCCGACGATGGCCCGGCAGCGGTTAATTTCGGCGGTGCAGCCGAGCGCTGCTGCATCGGCCGCAGTGTCGCAGATCACGCGTTCGACCATCTCGGCAACCGTCATGCCACCCTCCTCGGCGGCGAAGGTGGCATGAACACCATAGCGCTGCGCCTGCCACTTATTCTCGACGATGATGGCGCGGGCGACCGCGTCGAGATCGGCGTTACGCCAAGGGTTGACGTAGAGGTGGCGAGCGAGCGTGCGATAGAGCGCGGCGATGGCGATGGCATCCTCGACCAGCGTGCAGGAATCGGGCGCGCGCAGCTCGAGCGTAGGATTGAGCAGGGATGGGCGGATCGCCCACCAGATGTAGCTCGAATCCGCGATCACGCCGGCGCGCACCAGCGCCGTCACATAGGCATCGAATTCCTCCTGCGTGCGGAACAGGTCCGGCACGCCGGTGCGCGGCAACTCGTCGTAGGCGGCGAGCCGATACCCTTTCAGTCCCGTGCGTCGCGATTGCCAGAACGGCGAGGAGGTCGAAAGTGCGAGGAACAGCGGCAGATAGGGCAGCATTCGATACATCACATCGATGCGCTGGTCCGGATCGGGCAGCTCGACGTGCACGTGCAGCCCGCACAAGAGGTCGCGCTGACCGATCATCTGCAGGTCGTGCATGACGCTGTCGTAGCGCTCTTTATTGGTCTGCTGCGCGCTACGCCAGGCGGCGGTCGGATGGGTGCCGGCGGCGAGGATGGCAAGCCCGTGCTCGGCCGCCACCGTGGAGATGGTCCGGCGCAGAGCGCGCAGCTCGGCGCGCGCATCCGTCATGTTGTCGTGGGGCGAGGAGATCACCTCGATCTGCGGCTGCAGGAACTCGGGCGAGATTCGCCCATCCGTCGCGGCCTTGGCGGCCTCGAAGAATGGCTGCGGCATGTTGGGCACGACCGACTTCGTCTCGGCGTCGACCAGGAAATATTCCTCTTCGATGCCGAATTTGAACGTACCGGCCGTTCGTAGACCTTCGATTTTAGGTCTTTGTACGAGGGCATAATCCATTGAGCCGACCACCGAGCAGATGAAGCGACGGTTGACGCGATTTGGACGACGCAACGCCAGGGGAGAGAGGCGGCCAGATAACGCCGCTCGGACGGCGAAGTTCCCCCGCCGAAAACGACATTCCGTCAAAAACTTGTGGCAGGGGGTAGGTCAGTGCGACATCATCACCGGCACCGTCATCGACGCCAGGATGCCGCGCGTGACGCCGCCGAGAATGAATTCGCGCAGGCGGGAATGCCCGTAGCCGCCCATCACCATGAAATCCGCGCCGCTGTCGGCGGCATAGGACAAAAGAACGTCTTCAACCGCAAGATCGCCCTTGGCGATGCGTTTCACGCTGGCCCTGACGCCATGGCGCGCGAGGTGCTCGCTCATATTGGCGCCGTCGATCTCGTCGCCGCTCTTGCGCTCTTCGGCGACGATGACGATGTCGACCGCCTTCGCGCGTTCGAGGAACGGCATGGCGTCGCCGATGGCGCGCGCAGCCGTGCGCCCGCCGTCCCAGCACGCGAGCACGCGCTCGAGCGTCAGTCCGCGCTTTTGGATATAGGGCACGACGACAAGGGGACGGCCGGATTCGAACAGCGCCCCCTCGACCAGAAGCTCGTCGGAGGCTCCGTTCTCACGCTGGGCCTGGCCGACCACGGCGAGATCGAAGCGGCGCGCGATCTGGGCGAACACCGTGGCTGCGCCGCCGAACGTCGCGTCGAGAATGCGCGTTTCCGCTGAAATTCCCGCCTTTTTCACCCCCGCTTCGAATCGGCCGACCGCGTCATTGGCGACCTTGCTGTTTTCCTGGCGCTGGAGCTCGATCAGGTCGACGGGAATGCCCCCGAGCGTGCCGTCGGGAATCACCGGCTCGTAGAGAAAGGAGATGCCGGCGATATGGGCGCCGAAGGTTGCGGCGATCGAGGTCGCGTAGTCGGCGGCAAAGTCGCGCGGGCCGCGGCCGGAAAGGTTGACGACGACGTCCTTGAACATGGCTCGGCCCTCCTCGCGACGCGCCCGGCTTGTGGCAATCCGCGTCTAGGCAAGTCTACGCCAGCTTGGCGGCGTTGCAACGCGGGCTAAGCGTAGAGCGTGCGCGTGCGCGTGATTGCAATTGCGCGTCGAACCAATCGTGGGGGGCGCAGGCCGGCGCGATGCATTGCGCCCGCCGCTGGTTTTCATTTCTTCGCCCCGTCGGGGCCAAATTGCTTGAGGTAGGCCCAAAGATCGCCAATGTCCTTGTCGTTCTTGATGCCCACGAATGCCATGCGGGTGCCCGGCATCTCTTGCATCGGCGCGCGGATATATTTGTCGAAGGGCTGCTCGCCCCAGGTGATGCCGGACGACTTGTTGGCGGGGGAGTAGTTGAAGCCCTCGTAGGTGCCGGCCGTGCGACCGTCGATGCCGTTGAGAGGGGGACCGAGCTTGACTTTGGCGTCCGGCCCGATGTCGTGGCAGGGGGAGCACAATCGCCTGAACACCTGCTCGCCGGCGGCGGCATCCTGCGCCAATGCGGTGCCGGTCGAAGCTGCGACAACGATGCCGGCAATCATCAAGGTCTTCATCATTTTCCTCCTTTTTGGAATTCCGAACGCCGCCCGCGGCTTGGCACCGGTCTCGGATCGACCCGAAACCTGCCCCTCATAAGCGCGCAAGTCGGCTCGAGCCGACTTGCGATCGCAATCTTCACGCTGTTCGAATGGCGTTAAGTGCCGGCAGTGTCAACGGCCCAAAGGGACAATTTGTCCCGCTGCCATGACGCGCGCAGTTTTTTTGCGGAACAGCGCGATTTCGGGCCGCGTTGCCGCTATAAACATGGCGTAACGAGAGAAACATGGCGTGACAGCGAGCCGCGATCGGCCCGCAATCGACCCACGGAGCGTGCAGGTGTCGCTCGCAATGCCCGCGCCGGACCAAGCCGTACTCGCCCGCCGCGAGAGCGTCGTGGCGGCACTTCGCGCTATCGTGCCGGGCGAAGGCGTGATCGCGGCCGAGCGCGAGATGCGGCCCTACGAATCCGATGGGCTGACTGCTTATCGCCAGCTTCCCATGGTCGTCGTGCTGCCCGAGACCACGCCGCAGGTGAGTCGCGTGCTCGCGTTCTGCCATGCCGAAGGCATCAAGGTGGTGCCGCGCGGGGCCGGTACCTCGCTCTCCGGCGGCGCGTTGCCGCTCACCGATGGCGTCCTTCTCGGCATGGCCAAGTTCAACCGCATCCGCGAGATCGACCTCGCCAACCGCCTCGCCGTGGTCGAGCCGGGCGTGACCAATCTTGCCGTGACGGAAGCGGTAGAGCATGCCGGTTTCTACTACGCCCCCGATCCCTCCTCGCAGATCGCCTGCACCATCGGCGGCAACGTGGCGGAAAATTCCGGCGGCGTGCATTGCCTCAAATACGGCATGACCACCAACAACCTGCTCGGCTGCGAGCTGGTGCTCATGACGGGCGAAATCGTCCGCGTCGGCGGCAAGCATCTCGACGCCGGCGGCTACGATCTGCTCGGCATCATCACCGGGTCGGAGGGTTTGCTCGGCGTCGTCACCGAGATCACCGTGCGCATCCTCAAGAAACCGGACTGCGCGCGCGCCGTATTGGTCGGTTTTGCCTCGTCCGAAGACGCCGGCGAGTGCGTGGCCAAGATTATCGGCGCGGGCATCATCCCCGGCGGCATGGAGATGATGGATCGCCCCGCCATCCATGCGGTCGAGCAATTCGTGCATGCCGGATATCCGCTGGACGTCGAGGCGCTGTTGATCGTCGAAGTCGACGGGCCGCGCGCCGAGGTCGATCACCTCATCGCCCGTATCGAGGCGATCGCAAGATCTTGCCGCGCCTTGACTTGCCGGGTCTCGACTTCCGAGCAGGAACGGCTCCTGTTCTGGGCCGGGCGCAAGGCCGCGTTCCCGGCGGTTGGCCGGATCTCACCCGACTATTACTGCATGGACGGCACCATTCCCCGGGCGCGGCTGCCCCAAGTGCTCAAGCGCATGCGCGAGCTGTCCGAGACCTATGGGCTCGCCGTCGCGAACGTCTTCCACGCCGGTGACGGCAATCTCCATCCGCTCATTCTCTACGACGCCAACAAGCCGGGCGAGCTCGAGCGGACGGAACAATTCGGCGCGGACATCCTCAAGCTTTGCGTCGAAGTAGGCGGCGTGCTCACCGGCGAGCACGGGGTGGGCGTGGAAAAGCGCGACTTGATGCCGGCCATGTTCTCCGAGGCTGACCTCAAGCAGCAGCAGCGGCTCAAATGCGCCTTCGACGACAAGGGCCTGCTCAATCCGGGCAAGGTATTTCCGACGCTGCACCGCTGCGCCGAGTTGGGGCGCATGCACGTGCACGCGGGGCGGGTAGCGTTTCCGGATATTCCGAGGTTCTGAAACGGCGATGGCCGACACCGTCCGACCCCGCGATGCCAAGGATGTCGAGGCGGCGGTGCAATGGGCGCTGGCCGATGGCAAGACGGCGGAAATCGTGGGGCACGGCTCCAAGCGCGCGATCGGCCGGCCCGCGCAAACGGACCTGACGCTCGATCTTTGCGCATTGACCGGCGTCACCCTCTACGAGCCGGAGGAGCTTGTGCTCTCGGCCAAGGCCGGCACGCCGCTCGCCGAAATCGAAGCGCTCCTTGCCGCCAACGGCCAGCAGCTCTCCTTCGAGCCGATGGACTACGCCGGCATCCTCGGCGGCGTCGCCGGCCGCGGCACGATCGGCGGCGTCCTGGCAGCGAACGTTTCCGGTCCGCGCCGGATCAAGGCCGGCGCCGCGCGCGACCATTTCCTCGGCTTCTACGCCGTGTCCGGCCGCGGCGAAACGTTCAAGTCGGGCGGGCGGGTGGTGAAAAACGTCACCGGCTACGATCTCTGCAAGCTGATCGCAGGCTCATGGGGCACGCTTGCGGCGATGACCGAGGTAACGATCAAGGTCTTGCCTCGGCCGGAGACCGAGCAAACGCTGTTGGTCCGCGGTCTCGAGCCGGCGCGGGCGATCGAGGCCATGACCAGCGCTATGGGATCCTCCTGCGATGTGTCGGGCGCCGCGCATCTGCCGGCCGGGGTCGCCCTCCGCGTCGAGGCGGGGGTCGTTGCCGCCGACGCCGTCACCGCGCTGCGGCTCGAGGGTTTTTCGCCCTCGGTCGCCGAGCGCAAGCGCATGCTCGAGGCGCTGATGAAGCCGTTCGGCGAGCTCGCGACGCTCGAGGCGCCGGATTCGCGCGCGTTGTGGACGGCGGTGCGCGATGTGGCGCCCTTTGCGGCCGATCGGTCCAATCGTTCGGCGCGACAAGACGAGCAGCCGCTCTGGCGCATCTCGACGGCGCCGAGCCGGGGCGCCGAACTTGCCGCCATGATCGCAAGCGCGGCGCAGGCGCAGATGTTCTACGACTGGGCGGGCGGCCTGATCTGGGTTGCGCTCGGCGCCTGCGACGATGCGGGTGCGGCGCTCGTGCGGCGCGCGGTGGCCGCGGCCGGGGGGCATGCGACGCTGATCCGCGCACCGGCCTCCGCGCGCGCGGCGATCGACCTGTTCGCGCCCCAGGATGCCGCCGCTGCCGCATTGACGAAGCGGGTCAAGGAGAGCTTCGATCCCAGGGGGGTGCTCAATCCGGGCCGGATGTGGGCCGGGGTATGACGGGGATCTCTTCGTCATTGCCGGGCTTCTGTCCGCTGTGACGGCGCAGTAGGTGATCGGTCCCAGTGCAGACTTCCTTTACCCTCGCGCAACTCGCCGACCCCAATGTCGCGGAAGCGGACCGCATCCTGCGCACCTGCGTGCATTGCGGCTTCTGCACCGCGACCTGCCCGACCTACGTGTTGCTGGGGGACGAGCTCGATTCGCCGCGCGGGCGCATCTACCTGATCAAGGACATGCTGGAGAATGACCGGCCGGCGACCGCCGAGGTGGTCAAGCATATCGATCGCTGCCTGTCGTGTCTGGCCTGCATGACCACCTGCCCGTCGGGGGTGAATTACATGCACCTCGTCGATTACGCGCGCGAGCGTATCGAGGCCACCTATGCACGGCCTCCCCTCGACCGCCTGCTCCGCGCGCTTCTCGCCCGTGTGCTGCCGAACAATCGTCTCCTGCGCCGGGCGCTCGCCGCGGCGCGGATGGGCAAGCCGTTCGCCGGCTTGTTGGCCGCGCTGGGGCTCAAGCCGGTTGCAGCCATGCTGCGATTGGCCCCCGCCCGGCTGCCGCCGAAGCTCGCCGCGTCGGGGCGGCGCCTATTCCCGGCGTCCGCTCCCCGCCGCGGCCGGGTGGCACTGTTGACCGGCTGCGTCAGCCCGGTGGTCGCCCCCGCGATCAACGCAGCCACCGTCCGCCTCCTGACCCGCCATGGCATCGAGGTGGTGGTTGCGGATGAGGGCTGCTGCGGCTCCCTTGCCCACCATATGGGCCGCGAGTTCGAGGCGCTCTCCGCCGCCCGCCGCCAGATCGACGCCTGGACCACCGAGATCGAGGGCGAGGGCCTCGACGCCATCTTGGTCACGGCCTCGGGTTGCGGCACCGTAGTCAAGGACTACGGCTATCTGCTGCGCACCGATGAAACCTATGCCCCCAAGGCGCTGCGCGTGTCGCGGCTCGCCAAGGATATCAGCGAGTATCTGAGCGGCCTCGAACCGTCCTCCACGCGCGATCCGGCTGGGCTCGTGGTCGCCTATCATTCGGCCTGCTCGCTCCAGCACGGTCAGAAAATCACGCGCGCGCCGAAAGAATTGCTTTGCAAGTTCGGATTCGTAGTGAAAGATGTAGCGGAAGGACATCTGTGCTGTGGTTCGGCCGGCACGTACAACATGCTGCAGCCGGAGCTTGCGAGGAGGTTGCGCGACCGTAAAGTCGGGAATATCGAAAAGCTCAAGCCCGACGTGATCGCCGCCGGCAATATCGGCTGCATAATGCAGATCGCTGCGGGCACGGTGATCCCGGTCGTTCACACCGTCGAGCTCGTCGACTGGGCGACCGGAGGCCCCGAACCCGAAGCGCTCGCCGGGAAGCGGGGATCTGACGCAGCGGCAGCGCCCGTTGCGCTGGTGAAGTGACAGTAGCGAAGCCGTAAAGATCGGGAGGCGATCATGGCGAAGAAAGCGAAGAAGGCGAAGAAGGCGAAGTCGAGGACGAAGAAACGGAAGGCGGGGAAAAAAGCCGCGCCGGCCCGTAAGAAAAAGCGCGTCGCGGCGAAGAAGAGCAGCGCCAAAAAGGCGAAGCCGAAGGCCAAGGCCGCTGCGGCGCCAAAGCCCGCTCCCGCCCCAAGCTCGACGCCGTCTTACACCCCTCCGCCCGCATGGCCGCCGATGGGCGGCACGTCCGGGGGCGGCAGCGGCGGTTCAGGCGGCGGGACCTCCTCGTAACACCCACCGCGACAGAAGAACGGGCTTGACGTTGGCGCCGGTCGGCTCCTTCCCCCTAGGGGGAGAGGGAGCCGATCGAGTGCGGCGTCGGCGGCACTCACCGCCGAACGACAGCTCGGGCGGGCTCGCGCCGGCCAGGGGAACGCCATGCCGCGGCGACCCCAATTGCGTGGGGATGGCGAGCCGAATAGCATTGGCGGCGCGAGAGAGGTCAACGCTCTCCTGCTTCCACAGCCCACGCGGAGGAGGTTCGCTATGCCGGCGACTTACAACATCTTGATCATGGGTGCGTCCTACGGGTCGCTGCTGGCCTCCAAGTTGCTGTTCGGGGGACATCAGGTGAAGCTCGTGTGCCTCCCGCAGGAGGCCGACTTGATCAACGCCGAGGGCTTTCGCGTGCGCTTGCCGATCAGGGGCCGCAAAGACCCAGTCGAGATCGACTCGCGCAAGCTGCCGGGCAAAGTGTCCGCGGGCGGCGCCGCCGACGTCGATCCGACCGAGTACGACCTCGTCGGCCTCGCGATGCAGGAGCCGCAATATCGTTCCGCCGGCGTGCGCCAACTGCTCGACGCCGTGGCCAGGTCGAAAGTGCCCTGCATGTCGATTATGAACATGCCGCCGCTGCCGTACCTCAAGCGCATCCCGGGGCTGAACACCGACCCGTTGAAAATCGCCTATACCGACCCTAGCGTCTGGGACAGTTTCGATCCCCGGTTCTTGACGCTGTGCAGCCCGGACCCGCAGGCGATCCGCCCGCCGGAGGAAAAGGTCAACGTGCTGCAGGTCACGCTGCCGACTAACTTCAAGGTCGCGCGTTTCGATTCCGACAAGGACACCGCCATTCTCCACCGGCTGCAGGACGATATCGAGGCGATCCGATTCGATCCCGGTGACGGCAACAAGATCGAATTGCCGGTGAAGCTCAAGGTGCACGAGTCGATCTTCGTGCCGCTCGCCAAGTGGGCGATGTTGCTGACCGGCAATTACCGCTGCGTCACCAAGGACGGCGCGATCGACATCAAGGACGCGGTGCATCGTGACGTCGAAACGTCGCGCGCGGTCTACAACTTCGTGGTTGACCTCTGCGTCAAGCTCGGCGCCGAGCGGGACGATCTGGTGCCGTTCGAGAAATACGCCGCCGCCGCGCAGTCGCTCACGCGGCCCTCGTCCGCGGCGCGCGCGCTCAACAACGGCGTGCCCAATATCGAACGCGCGGATAAGCTGGTGCAGGCAATCGCGGCGCAGAAGGGTCTGCGCAATGCCGTCATCGATGCCACGGTCGCACTGGTCGATGCCCGGCTCGAGGCCAACCGCAAGAAGGCGGCCGCCGCCTGATCGATGAGTTCGCTGCACGAGACCACTCCACGGGTCTCGGATGCGGTCAGGCGCCGTCCCGAGATGCGGCGGAGCAGGTCTGCCGCGAACCGGCGCGGCTGACGGGGTTATTCCGCCGCCGGTGCGAGCGCGGCCTCACGCAACCGGCTGAGCTCGCCGTCGCGCTCGAGCACAAGACCGCGGCGGTGGAAGGCGGCGAGCGTCGAGCGGTGGCCGATCGACACGATCGTGGTGCGCTTGAGCCGCGCGTTGAGAAGGCGGTAAAGCGCGGCTTCCGCCGCCTCGTCGAGCGAAGCCGTGGCTTCGTCGAGGAAAAGATAATCGGGCGCCTGCAGAATGGCGCGGGCAATGCCGAGGCGTTGCTGCTCGCCGAGCGAGAGCATTCGGTTCCAGTGCGCCTCCTCGGTGATCCGCCCGGCGAGCGCCGGCAGGCCGACGGCGGTGATGACCTCGGAGAGTGCCTCGGCACCGAAGGTGCCGGGCTCGGCTGGATAAGTGACCGCGGCCGTCAGCGTGCCGATCGGGAAATAAGGTCGCTGCGGCAGCGCCATCAGCTTGGCCCCCTTGGGCACCCGGATGGTGCCCGCGCCGAACGGCCAGGTACCCGCGATCGCCCGGAACAAGGTCGACTTACCCGAGCCGGACGGACCGGTGAGCAGCACCCGCTCGCCCGCCGCGATGGCAATGTCGGCGGCGGCGACGAGCGGGGTGCCTTGCGGCAGCCGCACCAGAAGGTCGTCGATCTCGACCCGATCTCTGCCCTCGCGCGTCGACACCGCGATCGCCTGTGGCGCCGTTGCCGCCGCCCGCGCCCGCTCGGCTGCGATGTTGAAGCCGTCGAGGCGCGCGATCACCGCCCGCCACTCCGCGAGCGAACGATAGGCGTTGACGAAAAACGACAGCGCGGTCTGCACGCTGGTGAACGCGGACGCGGTCTGCATCAGCCCGCCGAGCTGAACCGCTCCGGCAAAATAGGCGGGACTGATCACGATGAAGGGAAAGACGATCGATATCTGCGTGTAGCCTGAGGTCAGAAAGGTCAGTTTCTTGGTCCGCTGCATGATCTGCATAAAGTTGCCGACGACATAACCGAAGCGATCGAGCAACCGCTCCCGCTCGGCGGGTTCTCCTCCCAGCAGCGCGATTTGCTCGGAATTCTCGCGCACCCGAACAAGGTTGAAACGGAAGTCGGCCTCGAACCGCTGCTGGCGGAAATTGAGCGACACGAGCGGCCAGCCGATGAGATGGGTGAGCGTGGTTCCGACCGCCGCATAGAGCAGCGCTGCCCACACCAGGTAGCCTGGAATGGTGAAGCTCGCACCGAACAGATGGAGCGGGGCGGCCGCGGAGAGCGTCCACAGGATCACCACGAAGGAGACCAGCGTCACGATCGCGCTGAGCAATCCGACGCTGATCGTCAGCGTGCGATCGATGAACATGTTGATGTCCTCGGCGATGCGCTGGTCGGGATTGTCGGCGGCATCGCCGAGGAGCTGCATGCGGTAGTGATTGGCGGCGGCCAGCCAATGATCGAGGTAGTGTTGGGTCATCCAGCGCCGCCACCGGATCTGCAGCCATTGATTGAGATAGAGTTGGTAGACCGCGAGCGCGATATAGATCGCTGCCAACACGCAGAAAAAGCCGAGCTCGTAGATGAACGCGTCCCAATTGCGCTCCTGCAGCGCGTTATAGAAGCGGTTGTTCCATTGATTGAGCATGACGTTGATGGCCACGACCGAGAGCTCGATGGCGATGACCGTGCCCAACAGAACGCGGCCGGCCCAGCGGTCCTCGGAAAAGAAATACGGACGAGCAAGCCGCCAGATGATGGCGAGCGTCGAAAGGAGGCGTGACACGGGGCTTCTCCTGTCTGCCAGCAGCGGATCGAAATTGCGCTTGGGCGATGGCTCAGCCGATCAATTCGGCCTCAATTGGGCGATCGTCCCTTTTCACGGGTGGGTGCCGTAGGTCTGATCTGGCCGTCGCCATCTTCAACTTTAGCATAAGCCCCCCGAAACCCCATCCCGCGACGGCGCAAACCTTGCTCTGGTAATCGACCACGGCCGGCGTCAGGCCACTATTGTTAACTTTGGCCGCGTGCGCTCGCGTATCGCGGGGGGCGAGACAATTCGAGCCTTGTGTGGGGCGGTATCACGCCCTACAACCTGCCCAAATCGGAATAGCAGCTATTCGGGTGGGTTAATCGCAGGAAGACGACGAAGAACGTCGTCTCTGAAGACTCTGACCAGGGAGGAAGGAATGCCGACGAAGTCTCCATCTGCAGTCGCGACGCGCCGCAAGTTCCTCAAAGGAGCTGCGGTAGCGGCGGCCGCGACCGTCGCGGCGCCGAGCGTCGTGAGGGCGCAGGGCCCGATTAATATGCGCTGGCAGAGCACGTGGCCGTCGAAGGATATATTTCACGAATACGCACTCGATTATGCCAAGAAAGTCAACGACATGACCGGTGGCGACCTCAAGATCGAGGTGCTGCCCGCCGGAGCGGTGGTGCCCGCCTTCCAGCTGCTCGATGCGGTGTCGAAGGGAACGCTCGACGGCGGCCATGGCGTGCTCGTCTACCACTACGGCAAGCAGACCGCGCTTGCGCTGTGGGGCTCGGGCCCGGGCTACGGCATGGACGCCAACATGTTGCTGGCCTGGCATAAGTACGGCGGCGGCAAGGAGCTTCTCGCCAAGCTTTATTCGTCGATCGGCGCTAACGTCGTCTCGTTCCCTTATGCGCCGCTCTATACCCAGCCGCTCGGCTGGTTCAAGAAGCCCGTGACCAAGCCCGAGGACTTTCAAGGTCTCAAATATCGCACGGTCGGAATCTCGATTGACGTGTTCACCGCGATGGGCGCGGCGGTCAATGCCCTACCGGGCGGCGAGATCGTGTCGGCCATCGATCGCGGTCTGCTCGACGCAGCGGAGTTCAACAACGCGACCTCGGACCGCGCACTCGGCTTCGCCGACGTGTCCAAGATCTGCATGCTGCAGAGCTATCATCAGAACGCCGAGCAGCTCGAGATCACCTTCAACAAGACCAAGTTCGACGCGCTGCCCGACAAGTTGAAGGCGATCATCTCCAACGCCGTCGAGGCTGCCTCGCAGGATATGCAGTGGAAGGCGATCGATCGCAATTCGCAGGATTACATCACGCTGCAGACTGTGGATAAGGTGAAGTTCTACAAAACGCCCGACTCCGTGCTCAAGAAGCAGCTTGAGGCCTATGACGACGTTGTGAGGAAATACGCAGCCTCAAATCCGCTGTTCAAAGAGATTGTCGAATCGCAGCTGGCTTTCGCCAAGCGAGCGACGCAATGGGAGCAGGACTACGTCGTGAATCGCCGCATGGCGTTCGAGCACTATTGGGGACCGAACGCGAAACGACCGATCTGACGGCGCTCTTAACCAGCAAAGCACCATTCGGTGTCGCGACCGGATGGTGCTTTGTTGTTGTTCCGTATTCTCCTCGAACTCAGCGGCGGCAATGAATGACCGTCCAAAGCTTTCTGCACACGATTGACGGAATCAGCACCTGGGTTGGCAAGGCCGCGTCGTGGCTGATCATCGCGTTGATGACCGTCGTTTGTGTGGAGGTTTTCAAGCGCTACATCCTGAACGCGCCAACCGCGTGGATTTTCGATGCCGACAATATGATGTACGGCACGCTGTTCATGCTGTGCGGTGCCTACACACTGGCGCAGAATGCGCATGTCCGCGGCGACTTCCTCTACAGCTCGATGCGGCCGCGCATGCAGGCCGGACTCGATCTTACGCTCTATCTGATCTTTTTCTTTCCCGGCATCGCGGCGCTGATCTATGCCGGCTACGATTACGCCGCGATTTCGTGGCGCATCGCCGAGCATTCCAATGTGACGGCGGAGGGCCCGCCGGTCTATCAGTTCAAGACGATTATTCCGATCGCGGGGGTGCTGGTGATGCTGCAGGGCGTCGCCGAGATCGTGCGCTGCGTGGTTTGCCTGAAAACCGGGGAATGGCCGAGCCGACTGCACGACGTCGCGGAAATCGACGTCGTTGAAGAGCAACTTGCGCACAGCGAATACGTCGACGAGGAAGCGCGCAAGATCGCCATCGAGCGTGCCCACGAGATTGACGAGTCCGCGCGCCAGCGCGGCATGGGGGGCGAGCTCGATACATGAGCGATCCCGCCCTCGGCCTCACGATGCTCGCGCTCATCGTGGTCGTGATCATGATGGGGTTCCCGACGGCCTTCACGCTCATGGGCCTCGGGATATTCTTCGGCTATATCGCGTTCTATGACCCCTCGCACACCTCGCTCGCCGACAATCGGGTCTTCGATTTGATGGTTCAGCGCACCTACGGTGCGATGACCAATGACGTGCTGATCTCCATTCCGCTGTTCGTGCTGATGGGCTACGTGATGGAGCGCGGCGCGCTCGTGGACAAGATGTTCTACTCGATCCAGCTCGCGTTCCGGCGCGTGCCGGCCTCGCTCGCGGTCGCGACGCTGATCGTTTGTACGTTCTGGGGTATCGCTAGTGGGCTCGTGGGCGCGGTGGTGGTGCTGATGGGCGTCATTGCGTTCAATCCGATGCTGCGCGCGGGCTATGACGTGAAACTCGCCTCCGGAGTGATCACGGCGGGCGGCACGCTAGGCATTCTGATCCCGCCGTCGGTGATGATCATCGTCTACGCGGCGGTCGCCGGGCAGTCGGTGGTGAAGCTCTACGCGGCCGCGATGTTCCCTGGTTTCTTTCTGGCGCTGCTCTACCTCGTCTATATCGTGGGCTGGGCGATGATCAATCCGAAGATCGCGCCGCCGTTGCCGGAAGAGCAGACGCGTGTCCCTGTGCCGGATTGGGTGCGAAAATTCCAGACGGCGTACTCCCCCAACATGCTCCTTGGGTTCAGCCAGGCCCTGCTCTCACCCTCGAAGGCGAGCGCGATCGAGGCGGACGGCCGGCGCGTGGGCTATTGGATGCTGCTGAAAAATATGGCCGTCGCGCTCGTGCCTTTTGCCTTGATTGCCGGCACGCTCGCTCTGGCCTGGTGGTACGTCGTCATTCATCAGCAGGCGGCCGCGGAAGCCGCCGTGCAGGGCGTGCAGCAACTGGGAACGCCGGGGCTCGGCAGTGGGCCGGCTACGCCTGCCGAACAGGGGCCGCCGCAAGGCTTCTATTTCTGGTACGGACTATGCGCGCTGGCCGGCGCGGCGATGCTGATACGCTATTACATACGAATGGACGCCGATAGCTTCGAGGTCTTGAAGCTCCTGACCTCCTCGGTGATGCCGCTCGGTATTCTCACCGTCGTCGTCCTTGCCGTCATTCTGTTCGGGATCACGACCGCGACCGAATCCGCCGGCGTCGGCGCCGCTGGCGCCTTCCTGCTCGCCTTCCAGGCGAGGACGCTCGACTGGAAACGCACCAAAGAAGCGGTGTTCCTGACGGCGAAGACCACCGCCATGGTGTGCTGGCTGTTCGTCGGCTCGGCGTTGTTTTCCGGAGTCTTTGCGATCCTGGGAGGACAGGCGCTGGTCGAGCAATGGGTGTTGTCTCTCAATATGTCGCCCGTGCAGTTCATGATCCTGTCGCAGGCGATCATATTCCTGCTCGGGTGGCCGCTCGAGTGGACGGAGATCATCGTCATCTTCGTTCCCATCTTCCTGCCGCTGCTGAAGCACTTCAACATCGACCCGATTCTGTGGGGCACGCTGGTGTTCGTGAACCTGCAGGCCGCGTTCCTTTCGCCGCCGGTGGCGATGTCGGCCTTCTACCTCAAGGGCGTCGCGCCGCGGCACGTTACGCTCAACCAGATTTTCGCCGGCATGATGCCTTACATGATCGTCATCGTCATTTGCATGGTGATCATGTATCTGTGGCCCGGCATGACGCTCTGGCTGCCGAATTATCTCTATGGCGGCTGAGGGTGGTGGCGAGCAAGCGCTGGCGCGGCAGGCACGCCGAAGATGGTCGAGGCGATGATCTCTTGACCGTCGCGCGCGATCGATCTCAGACAAGCCTCGGGACGAGAGGGCGGGAGTTGAGCCATGGCCGATGACGGGCTGACAGCGCTGACCGCGACCGAGGCCGCGGCGGAAATCGCCCGCGGCGCCGTTTCGGCCGAGGATTATGCCCGCGCCTGTCTCGATCGCATCGAAGCCCTCGACGGCGAGATCAAGGCATTCGCCCATCTCGACCGCGAGCACGCGCTCGCGCAGGCGCGCGCGCTCGACGAGCGCCGCGCGCAGCGCCACTCGATCGGCCCGCTGCACGGCATTCCGGTCGCGGTCAAGGACATCATCGACACCGTGGATTATCCGACCGAGTTCGGCTCGCCGATCGGCAGCGGCCGCAGGCCTCGCGACGACGCCACGGTCGTGGCCAGGCTGCGCGCGGCCGGCGCCGTCATCATCGGCAAGTCCGTGACCACCGAATTCGCCTATTACCATCCCGGCCCGACGCGCAACCCGCATGACCACGCGCGCACGCCCGGCGGCTCCTCGTCGGGATCGGCGGCGGCGGTGGCCGCCCGCATGGTGCCGCTCGCGCTCGGCTCCCAGACCAACGGATCGGTCATCAGGCCCGCCGCCTTCTGCGGCGTGTTCGCGGTCAAGCCGAGCCATGGGCTCGTCTCGCGCGCCGGCGTGCTGCCGCTGTCGCGCAAGCTCGATCATGTCGGCGCCTTCGCGCGTTCGGTTGCCGACCTTGCTCTCATCCTTGAAGTGATCGCGGGGCAGGATGCGGCCGACCCCGATACCGGGCCGTTCGCCGCCCCCGATTTCCGCGCGCTGCAGCGCGAGCCGCCGCCGCTGCCGCCGCGCTTCGCGTTCGTGCGCACGCCGGTGTGGGACAAGGCCGACGGCGACACCAAGGCCGCGTTCGAGGAGCTCGCGGCCGAGCTCGGGTCCGCGGTCGAGCCCGTCGACCTTCCGCCGTCGTGGGCCGAAGCCTGGGAGGTGCACCGCACCATCATGGCGGCCGAGATGGCGCACAACCTCGGCCCGTTGGTCGCGCGTGGCGAGCCGAGCGAAGCGTTACGCAAGCTCCTTGCGCACGGCAGGGCCGTGAGCGCGGTCGACTATCTCGGCGCGCTGGCCAAGGCTCAGCGCTACGCCGCAGGCCTCGCCGATATCTTCGACGCCTACGACGCGATCGTGACCCCGGCAGCTCCCGGCGTCGCCCCCAAGGGGCTCGCTTCCACCGGCGATCCCGCGTTCTGTACCTTGTGGACGTTGAGCGGCTTGCCCGCCGTATCGTTGCCGCTGTTCGCAGGCGAGGGCGGTCTTCCGCTCGCTGCCCAGCTCGTCGGCCCCCTCGGCCGCGACGGCCGCCTCCTGCGCACCGCAACCGCACTGATCGAGACGCTGGCTCCCAAGAAAAGCGCACACCGCGCCCGCTTGCGCGCGATCAGGCCAGCGACGAGGTGATCCGCTGCGGCGGAGTGCGAAACCACGCGCCGGTGCCGATCGCCACGACCAGCGTGAGCCCGTGCAGAACGAGGCCGAGCGCAAGCGCGGTGAACAGCCAGTTGAGCGAGCCGGTCAAGCGCAGCGCCAGCCATCCACCGGCGATGGCCACAAGCATGCGCAGGAAGCCCGCGGAGAGCGGCCAGAACAACCGTCCCGCGCCTTGCGACGCGAAGTAGAGTGCAAGCGCGAGCCCGAAAAATCCGTAGCTTGGGCCGACGATGCGCAGATAATTGCTGCCGGTTTCGATCACGCGCGGATCGGCGCTGAACAGCGCGATCCAGGCCTGCGGCCAGATTGCTGCAACGACGCCGATGGCCTCGGTGATTGCAAACGCGAGCGCGCTGCCGACAAAGGCGATGCGGAGCGCGCGCTTGCGCTCCCCGGCACCGACGTTGGTGCCGACCATCGCCACCAACGGCGCGCCGAGACCGAAGACCAGCGGAACCAGCAGATATTCCAGCCGCGCCGAGGTGCCATACCCGGCGGCGGCACCGGGGCCGGCGGCGGTGGCAACCAGCGCCGTAGCCAGCGCAATGATCACGTTGGTCTGAACCGAGGTGACCGCGGCGACGGCGCCCACGCCCAGGATCTCGCGGAACAACGGCCAACGCGGGCGCGTCGGGTGTAAGCGGGCGATATTGCGCCCGGACAGGATATACCAGGCGAGCACCGCGGTGCCGGCGGCGTAGAATAGGACGAGCGCCACGCCGCCGCCGGCGATGCCGAGCGCCGGGAACGGGCCGATGCCGAAGATCAGCAGCGGCGACAGCGGCACCAGCACCACGACGCCGACACAGATCACCGATGCCGGTACAAGCATATTGCCGGTGCCGCGGATGATGCTCGCCAAACCGTTCAGCAGCCAGAGCAGCACGCTGCCGGCAAACACGACGTTCGAATATGTCACAGCCGCGTCGAGTTCGCCGCCCGAGCCGCCGAGCGCGCCATAGATCGGCCGGCCGAAGCCGAGCATGATGCCGGTGAACAACGCGCCGAGCGCGATATGGATGATCACAGCGTGCATCGCCAGCGCATCGGCTTGGTCGCGCCGGCCGCGGCCGAGCGCGCGCGCGATCGCAGACGAGATGCCGCCGCCCATGGCGCCGGCGGAAATCATTTGCATCAGCATGACGCCGGGAAAGACGAGCGCCATGCCCGCGAGCGCATCGGTCCCGAGCTTCGATACGAACCAGGTTTCGATCAATCCGGTGGCTGCCTGCGCCACCATGACCAGCACGTTGGGCCACGCCATCCGCACCAAGGTCGAAACGATCGGCCCGTGCAGCAGCACGCGCGTACGCGGGCTGATCTCCGTGGGCGCAACAACGTCCGCCGCGCGCGGGGAGAGCTCCACGGTTGCATCGAGGGCCGCGACGCTCATATGGCAGTCCTCGCGCGCGCGCGCCGTATGCGGTTCGGCGGAGCGGCTTGCTGTTCGCCCGCCAGGGGTTTCGCCGCGGCGTACCTTCGCCGCGTGCGCTCGCCGGCGGCGGGGCCGGCGATGAGCGCGTAATCGGGGCTATTGATCGGCCGCCCCGTGGCTGGGTCCACCAGCATCGGATCCACGGCGGACCCGGTCTTGGCGTCGACGAGCAGCACGCTCGCGCCCTCGGGCGCGAAGTGCCGATTACCCCAGGCCAGCAGCGCCAGCAGCACCGGGCGGAAATCGCGTCCGCGCGCGGTCAACAGGTATTCGTCGCGCGGCGGCTTTTCGCTGTAACGGCGGCGGGTGAGGAGTCCGGCCTCGACCAGCGCGTTGAGCCGCCGCGTGAGCATGTTGGGGGCGATGCCGAGACTCTTCTGGAACTGATCGAAGCGGGTCATCCCGTGCAGGGCGTCGCGCAGGATGAGCATGCTCCACCATTCGCCCACGCGTGCGAGGCTGCGCGCGATCGGACAGGGCATGTTCTCGAAGCTCTTGTGCTGCATTGACATGATATAGCTTAGTCACTATCATTATGCAAGTTACTATCGAGCCGAGGGAGGTATGTTATGCCCCAACGCCATGAAATCGCGGGACAAAGTCGCCTCTACCTCGAGGACCTCGCCGTCGGACGGCGTTTTACCAGCGCCACCCACGTCATCGACGCGGCGCAAATCAAGGCGTTCGCCGGCCAGTTCGACCCGCAGCCATTCCACCTCGATGACGAGACGGTGAAGAGCACACTGTTTGCCGGATTGGCTGCGAGCGGCTGGCACACCGCCGCGATCACCATGCGGCTGCTGGTCGAGAGTGGGTTGCCGCTCGCAGGCGGCATCGTCGGGGCGGGCGGCGAAATCAATTGGCCCAAGCCCACACGGCCGGGGGATGTTCTGCGCGTGGTGAGCGAAATCGAGCAGGTGACCCCATCGCGCTCACGGCCGGACCGCGGGACCGTGCGCGTGCGCAGCGAGAC
>JAFAHL010000267.1 GCA_019237215.1 Hyphomicrobiales bacterium
TCGCGCCGCTCTTCATCGCCATGGCCCTATTCGATTTTTCCTCGGCGCTTTTCACCGGATGGCTGCGCACCTGTGTCCAGTACGCGATTGTGCCCGTGATCGTTTACGGGACCTGTCGTTCCTGCTGACGATTATGAATGCCGCGATCGCGAATGTCGCGGGCATAACCGACATGAGCTCCGGTCTGACGCTTCTCGGACCGTTTCTCATCCTGTGCGTTGTCGGAGTGGTGATCCTGCTTCAGGCCCTTCCGATCGCTGCGTCGATCGCCGGCGGCGCCGCGCTCCACAATCCATTCCCAAGCATGGTCACATACGCGGCGCGCAACGACCTGATCAGGCGCGCGCTCATGTATGGCCGCCGTGGCGGAGGCGGCGGTAGCGGACCCGCTCTCCTTCCGTCGCCGTCCTCGGGCGGCGGACAAGCGATTGCCTCGATCGCGTTGATGATCAAGTTCATGACCACTTGTTGCAGTTCGACCCGGTCGCCTTCGACGGCCGGCAGGGTCGGGACGAGGTCGGTACGCACCGAAACCCGTTCTTCACCGCTTCTGCCCGGACGAGCTCCATCGCCTCGCAAATGGTTGCATTGATCTCCAAAGGATCCTTGCGCCGGGCCCTCTTTTTCGCGAGATCGCGGGTCCGGCCGACGAGATCGCCTACCCGGACGCCGTCCCTGACGATGCGGGCAAGGGCCTCGCGGACCTCGTCGACATCCGGCGCCGGACGATCCAGCCAGCGCTTCGCGTGGGCCGGAGCGGAGCGGAGGACCGCGGAGGCCGGCGATTTTGTCTCGCGAGGAATTCGCGGAAAGCGAAGGGGAAAATCGTCGGCTGCAGCGGTTGCCGGGCCGGCCGGCCGGGCTAGGCGTCTTGAAACCGAGGGGATCTCCGGGTGAGGCGCCGATCGGCGCCGGAAGGGGACAGGAGGGACTTTGAGCGCCGCGGGAAGGTGGGCTCGGCGTTGATGAGGGCTTCATGAACAAGCCGGCGCGAGGCTCCGCGTCATCGTTTGAGCTGAGGCGTGAGACCCCAAAGGAGGACAACCGCGGCCTCGGCGCGACCCTCTGCAGGAAGAGGTGATCGGCATCGACGCGGCCCGCCATGACCAATCCAGCCGGGCAGGGGACGGCCGCCTCGTCTGCTGCGATCAGGCGTCCGGGCGAGGTTGTGAGATGAGGAGAAGAACGGCGAAACCGTGCAGCGCCAAAGGCCTCTCCGGGCGTCGGTCGTCCGAGGGCCAAGGCGCGACGCTGGCGTGGATGGCGGGCCGCTGATGAAAAGCGGGTTTGGCGTTCGCGCCGTCATGGCCGAGGACGGATGGGAAAGACTTGAGAGGACCGAGGCGTCGATGGGCCAGCGGACGATGGGCCAGCGTATGCCGGAACAGAAGCACAATCCGTTTCAGAACGATAGCGATCGTCGGGTGGTTGCGAGCGTTGTCTGGTGGAAGGACGTGATGGTGGGGATCGTGGCGCCGCTGCGGCGCTATGGGCGAAGTGCGTTGCTTGAGGTTCCGGAAGGTTCGCAGCCGACGTTGGCGCGGGGAGGGAGTTGCGCCGGCGTTTGCCGGCATTGGGGGACCTGACGCTTGTGGTCGAGTGGGCGTTGCCGGAGCTGAAATTCGAGGATGTGCGGGGGTTGTCGGCGAGCCGTTGCGCGATGGGGAAGAGCCGGCGGAGGGCGGGAGAGTTGCGCCGGTGTGGCGGCGACTTTGTCGGCGTTGATATTGGGGAGTTTGAGACGCCCGGCGGGGGATCGGGGCGAGGAATGGACTTTCGCCGGGAAGGCGGACAGCGACTTTAAGAAGGGTCGGCCTGACGCGGCGGCTCTCCCCAGTCGACATGCGTTTAAGCCGGCGTCAAGCGCTCGGTTGATGAGATCGGCTCCTGCGTCGAGGGTCGATGGGGAATGCGGGGACCCGAAGGGGCCCCGCATTCCCTTGGGTTGCTCACTCGGCGTCGAAGGCCGAGAGCTGGGTCTTGAGCGAGGGCTGCTGGAGCGAGCCCTGGGCGTCGTCGTGGGCCTGGTAAGCCACCCAGTTGTCGCCGGTGATCTGCCTGTAGGCCTCGACCGCGCCGTGGGCGGCGGCGAGGAGGGCGTGCGCCTGCATGGCCATGTCGGCTGCGAATTCCGCAATCCGGAGCGCTCTGGACTCGAACCCGGCGGGGGCGTCGGGCTCTTTGCCGCCGTCGGCGGCGCGGGCTGCGGCGGTGCGGGCCTCGGAGACCTTCTCGGAGCAGAAGCGGCCGGCGCCGACGGCTGAGGAGACCAGGGAGCCGACGATGCGCTGGAAGTGCATCTGGGTCGCTTTGTCGTTGAGAGCGCCGGCGAAACCGCCCGCCATGTCGTGGAGGGCGCGGGCGTGAAGCTCGCGGATGGCCTCGT
>JAFAHL010000401.1 GCA_019237215.1 Hyphomicrobiales bacterium
TCGATGAAGGCGCACGGCGTCTCGCCCCATTTGTCGTCGGGCTTGGCCACCACGGCGGCGGCTCCCACCGCGGGGTGCTTGTAGAGCGCGTCCTCCACTTCGATCGAGGAAATGTTCTCGCCCCCGGAGATGATGAGGTCCTTGGAGCGGTCCTTGAGCTGGATGTAGCCGTCGCGGTGCATCACGCCGAGGTCGCCGGAATGAAACCAGCCGCCGGCGAACGCCTTCTCGGTCGCCGACTTGTTCTTGAGGTAACCTTTCATCACCACGTTGCCGCGGAACATTACCTCGCCCATGCTCTCGCCGTCCCACGGCACCGCCTTGAGCGTGTCGGGGTCGCGCACATCGAGCGCCTCGAGCGGCACGTAGCGCACGCCCTGGCGCGCCTTCATCGCCGCCTGCTCGGACGGCGACAGCGCGTCCCAGCCGGTTCGCCATTCGTTGACGGCGGCGGGGCCATAAGTCTCGGTCAACCCGTAGAGATGGGTGACGTTGAATCCGGCGGCCTTCATCGCCGCCAGCACCGCTTCCGGCGGCGGCGCCGCCGCGGTGAAGAATTCGACCACATGCGGCAGCGGCTTCTTCTCCTCGGCCGGTGCGTTGAGCAGCGTCGCCATTACGATCGGCGCACCGCAGAGATGCGTGACCTTGTGGCGGGCGATGGCGTCGTACATGGCCGCAGCGCGCACTTGGCGCAGGCAGACATGGGTGCCGGCGACCACCGATACCGTCCATGGGAAGCACCAGCCGTTGCAGTGGAACATCGGCAGCGTCCAGAGATAGACGCAGTGCTTGCCCATGCTGCCGGTGAGCACGTTGCCGATGGCGAGGAGATAGGCGCCGCGGTGGTGATAGACCACGCCTTTGGGATCGCCGGTGGTCCCGGAAGTATAGTTGAGCGAGATCGCGTCCCACTCGTCGTCGGGCATTTTCCACGCGAAGTCCGCATCGCCCGCGGCGAGAAAATCTTCGTAGCCGAGCCCGCCCAGCCGTTCGCCCGCGCCCGTGAACTCGGGATCGTCGTAGTCGACGACCAGCGGCTTGCCCTTGGCGAGCGCGAGCGCCTCTTTTGCCAGCTTGGAAAACTCGCGGTCGGCGATCAGCACCTTCGACTCGGCGTGGTCGAGCTGGAAAGCCACGGTGGCGGCGTCGAGCCGGGTGTTGATGGTGTTGAGCACCGCGGCGGTCATGGGCACGCCGTAGTGGCATTCGAGCATCGCGGGCGTGTTGGCAAGCAAGACCGAGACCGTATCGCCGCGCTCGATGCCGCGCCGGGCCAGCGCAGAGGCAAGCTGGCGCGCGCGCGCGTAGAATTCGGCGTAGCTGCGCCGGAGCGGTCCGTGAATGATGGCGGTATGGTCGGAAAAGACGGCGGCCGCCCGCTCCAGGAAGGTGAGGGGGGTGAGCGGCTGGAAGTTCGCAGGGTTACGGTCGAGATCGATGTCGTAGGGCGTCATGTCTGGCCTGCCGGGCAAAGCTTACGAATGGTAAGCCTTGCAATCAATCCGCGGCAGGCTGCGTGGTGGAGCGGCGCTTTAGCGTATCGGCACGCCCGGCGGTAACGGGATTTCCCTCTCCGCCATCACCGCGCGCAGGCGGTCCGGATAGTCCGTGATGATGCCGGCGACGCCCATTTGGATCAGCCGCTCCATGTCGGGACGCTCGTTGACGGTCCAGGGGATGACCTTGAGACCAAGCACCTGTGCTTCGGCAAGCGATGCCGCCGTCACGTTGCGCTGGTTGGGCGACCACACCGAACAGCCGGCCGCGGCCACCAGCCGCGGCGCCGAACCGCCAAAGTCATCGATGTCGAAGCCCGCCGTCCATGGCGATGGGCCCGGCTGGCCGCGCTTTAGGGTGTCGCCGTTGCCTCCATCGATGCTCAGGCAGACGCGCTCGATCTCCGGTGCGATGCGGCGCATGATCGCAAGCGTGCGCCAATCGAAGGACTGAACGCTGACCCGCGCGGCGAGCTCCGCCTCGCGCACCGCTCGTGCCACGGCGGCGGCAAACGTCTCCGGGTCCGGTGTGTCGGCCCCCGACGTCGGGGTCAATTTGGTTTCAATATTGAAGCGGACATGGTCGGCCTTCGCTTGCCGTGCCAGATCGAATACCTCCATCAATGTCGGGATGCGCACGCCATCCATTCCGCGTTGATCCGGAAAGGCCGCGGCGTAGGCCGTGCCCGGCTTCAAGCGTCCGACGTCATAGCGCTGCAGCTCTGCCAATGTGAGCGAACGGATCGCGGGCCCCTCGGCGGCGAGAAACGTGCCGTCCGCTCCGCGCGTGTGGTCGGGGTTGAGACGGCTGTCGTGGCTGACGACGAGAACCCCATCGCTGGTCATGGCGAGATCGAGCTCGAGCGTGGTCACGCCGATCGACAGCGCGGTCGCGAAGGCCGGCAGCGTGTTTTCCGGCGCCAGACCGCGGGCGCCGCGATGGCCTTGCAGGTCGAATGCGCCGGCCGCCGAACATACGACCACGCTGACGATAACGATCGCAGCCGCAATGATTTTCTTCATGGGGAGCGCTCCGTTGAAGCTCGCGCCGCAGCCTCAAGCGACCGATGCTTACGACAACTGCGAGAACCTATTGTGACGCCGTCAAACCGCGCGAATGGCGCTGGCGCCTTGCCAGATCAAGGCTAGCGAGATCAGAAACATCAGCAGATAGGTGATCCGGTAGAACAGCTCGGTCGGCGTCCTGCGTGCGAGCCAGAGGCCGAAAAAATTGGTGGCGACCGCGAACGGCAGAAGCACGGCCGATGTCGCCAGCGTCCGCGGCGAGAACTGGCCGAGCGCAAAATAAGGCACGAGCTTCATCACGTTGACGAGGGCGAAGAAGATGATGGTGGTGCCGATCAGCGTGAACTTGTCGAGCCGCTGCGGCAAAATGTGCACCTGGTAGGGCGGCGCGCCGACCTGAATGATGGTCGAGGTGAAGCCCGCAAGCGAGCCCCAGAACATCCCGGCCGGCACGCTCGGCCGGCGCGGTTGCGACGGCACCTTGCCGAAGCTGTTGTAGAGCGCAAAGCACACGCCGGTCACCCCGACCGCGATCTCCACGTAGGCGTTCGGCACATAGGCGGCGAACAGCCCGGCCGCGCCGACACCGACGACCGAGCCGGGAAGCAGCACCTTGAGATTCCAGGCGCTCCATCGGCGGCGGTAGGTCCACACCGAGATCACGTCCTGGCACAGCACGATCGGCAGCAGGATCGCCGCCGCCTGCAACGGCGGCATGGTGAGCGCAAGCAGCGGGGTCGAGATCATGCCCACGCCGGCGAAGCCACCCTTGCCGAGACCGAGCGCGGTGATGGCGGGAATCGCGAGCAGATAGAACACGGGATCGGTGATCACAGCGAGGACTTGGGAAGGCAGGAGGGGGAAAACGCTCGCGTTCGATTCGGATCAAACCGCAGCGGCGGCGCGTGCGCCAGCACTTTGCCGCATAGCCGCGTTGTGCGCTCGGCGCGACTTGCAAACGCTACGCGCGCGCTCACAATAGCGCCAAACGACGGGCGATATGCCCGGCCTCCTCCCGCACGGCGTGCGGCCGTT
>JAFAHL010000494.1 GCA_019237215.1 Hyphomicrobiales bacterium
GGGCGCCTGCGGTTCAAGGCCGGCGGCCGCCTGAGCGTCGGCGGACTGCCTGGCGGATCGGTTGAGCAGCAGGGCGCGGACCCGTTCGAGGTTTTCGCCGCGCCCGCCTTTGGCGAGAAAGCCGTAGTGGCGGATCCGGTGGAAGCCGTCAGGCAGGACGTGGAGGAGAAAGCGGCGGATGAACTCGTGCGGGGCAAGCCGCATGAGGCGGTTGTCGCCGCCGCGGCGATAGTCCTTGTAGGTGAAGGCGACCTCATCGTCAGCGACGGCGACGAGCCTGGAATTGGCGATGGCCGTGCGGTGCGTATAGCGGGCGAGGTAGGCCAGAACGCGCTCGGGTCCGCCGAACGGCGGTTTGGCGTAGACGACGAACGGGCCGCGCCGCAAGGCGCGCACGACCTCGGCGAAGACGATCGGGTCGGCAAGCCGCGCGAGCTCGCCGAGGAAGCCGAGTTCGCCGCGCCGGAATGCGGTTTGCAAGCCGTCGAGGAACAGCCGGCAAAACGTCTTCGACAGCGCACGAACAGAGAGGAGAAAGTTGGGCTTGGCTGCGATCCAACGCTGACCGTCGAGGGCGACGCCGCCGCCGGGGACGAGACAGTGAACATGAGGATGGTGGGTCAGCGTCTGTCCCCAGGTGTGCAACACGGCGATCAGGCCGATTTTGGCGCCGAGGCGTTTGGCGGCGAGGGTCATGAGCGCCTGGGCGGCCGCGCGCATCAGCAGGCCATAGACGGTCTGCTTGTTCTGGAAGGCGATCGCGGCCGCAGCCGGCGGCAGGGTGAAGACGACGTGGAAGTAGGAAACCGGCAGCAGCTCGGCTTGGCGAGCGGCGAGCCAGTCCGCGCGCGCCGCCCCCTGACACTTCGCGCAATGGCGGTTGCGGCAGGAATTGTAGGCGATGCGCGTGAGCCCGCAATCGTCGCAGCGCTCGACGTGGCCCCCGAGCGCCGCCGTGCGGCAGGCCGTAATCGCTGCGATCACGCGCCGTTCGACGCGCCCGAGATGTCCTGCGTTCGCTCTTTCGTAAGTCTCGCCGTGGCGGCGGAAGACGTCGGCCAGTTCGAACGCCGGCCGCGCCGTCACCGCCTATCCCGGCGGCGTCACATTCAACGCGAGCCGATCCAAGGGGCTGGCGGTGTTGGCGATGACCCTGGCCGACACGCGCGTGTAGCGCGCCGTCGTCGAGAGATTCTCATGACCCAACAACATCTGGATGATGCGGATGTCGACGCCGCTTTCGAGCAGGTGTGTCGCAAAGCTATGCCGCAGCACATGCACGCTCACCCGCTTGTCGAGCCCCGCTGCGGCCGTCGCCGACCGGCAGGCGGCGTGCAGCGTCGTCGGGTCAATCGGCATGTCGGGCGACCGCCCGGGAAACAGAAAGTAAGGCGGTCGCGCCAGCCGCCAGTAGCTGCGCAGGATCGCGAGCAGCGGCTTGGACAGCATCACGTAACGCTCCTTGCCGCCTTTTCCGCGCTCGATGCGCATCACCATCCGTTGGCTGTCAATGTCAGAGACCTTCAGCGCCGCGACCTCGGAAACGCGCAGACCCGCGGCGTAGGCCGTCGTCAGCGCGGCGCGGGCCTTCAGACTGGAAACGGCCTCCAGAAACCGCACGACTTCGTCGGCGCTGAGGACCACCGGAAGTCGGCGCGGCAGGCGGGCGTAAGCGATCCGCTCGGGGAGCGTCGCCTGGCCCATCGTCACGCCAAAGAAGAACCGCAGCGCGCACACCGCCTGGTTCAGCGACGCCCAGGCCACTCCCGTCGAGGCCAGGTGCACCTGATAGGCGCGGACATCCTCAAGGCCCAGGCGATCGGGCGAGCGGCCAAAAGATCGGCTGAACTTCGAGACCGCATGGAGGTAGGATTGCTGCGTCGCCGGAGATAGATTGCGGATCGTCATGTCCTCGATCATGCGACGACGCAGAGGGCTCATCTCGGCCATCTGAAAACTCCTGTCTGAGAGGGGGCTGAAACACCCCAATCCTCTCAGACAGGAGGACCGTCACGCCATGACGCCCTGACCCCGGTTCCAACTCCCGCCGCGGTAGCGGCTTCGTTCAACCTAGAAACGGCAGTTGAGGTTTTGCGCGGAGGCGGAACGCGCGCATTGTCAGGGGCATGAAGCGCGATTCGTCATCTTATTCGGCTCACCTATCGGGTGAACAATCCCTGATTGTAGCGAAGAGGCCGCCAGAGGGGGTTGATCTCGACAGTTTCTTTGGTCCAGTCCGGGTTGAATGGGACCATGAAGCGGCGATGACGCCGCTTGGGCAGCTGCCGTTCTTCATCGACTTCCTCAAAACGGCCGGACTGTTCGACGCCTTGGTGGCCGACTGTCCGCTGCGCTATTTGAGCCCGAACGCGCCGAGGAGGCGGGACGTTCTGGGTACGGCGATGCTTTCCATGCTCGCCGGCCACAAGCGCTACGCGCACATCGCGGCGCTGCGCTGCGACGCCGTGCTGCCGGAGCTCCTGGGGATGAAGAAGATCGTCAGCGAGGACGCGATCCGGCGCGCCTTCAAGGCGATCGACGAGACGCAAGGGGCCGTCTGGCTGCGCCGACACCTGCAATATTGCGTGGAGCCGCTGCTCGCCGAGGCCTGGATTCTCGACGTCGATACGACGATCAAGCCGCTTTACGGCCATCAGGAAGGGGCGGCGCTTGGCTACAATCCCAAGAAGCCGGGGCGTCCGAGCCATTGCTATCACACCTATTCGATGGCTTCGACGCGTCTGGTGCTCGATGTCGACGTCAGTCCCGGCGACGAGCATGCGTCCAAACACAGTGCGCCAAGCCTGTGGGCGCTTCTCGATCGTTTGCCGCGCGACCTGTGGCCCGCGCTATTGCGGGGCGACCGCGGCTTCGGCAACGAGGGGATCATGCGCGAGGCGGAGGCACGG
>JAFAHL010000723.1 GCA_019237215.1 Hyphomicrobiales bacterium
CCGCGGCCGCCGGCTCGACGAGACCAAGCCGGGCTCTGGGCTCGGGCTTTCGATCGTGGTCGAGCTCGCCAGTCTCTACGGCGGCGGCCTCACGCTCGGCACCGCGCCCATCGGCGGCCTGCGCGCGGAACTCATGCTGCCGGGGGCATGACTTGCCCCCACCCTGTCCAACGCCATTAACGCTGCGGCAACAGAGTTTTGCCCCATTTAGGCCATTAGCTTAAGCGCCGGCATTGGCCGATGGGGATCGCTGGCCGGTTTGGATCACCGGGTCAGATCATCTGGGGGCTTGAAGCATGTCTTTCGTTCGCCTGAGCGCTGCCGCGCTCGCCATGCTATCGCTGGCGGCCTGCAGCGGTACTCCCGAGACCGGCCAAGGACCGAAAGAGAATACGGGCACGCTCGTCGGCGCGGTTGCCGGCGGCCTGATCGGATCGCAGTTCGGCGGCGGAGTGGGCGAGCGCATCGCAGCCGGCCTCGCTGGCGCGGCGCTTGGCGGTTTGATCGGCAATCGCATCGGCGCCGGCATGGACGACGACGACAAGCGGCGCGCGTACGCGGCGCAGATGCAGGCGCTCGAAGCCGGGAAGTCAGGCGTCGCCGTGGCGTGGAAGAATCCGGATTCCGGTCGCTATGGATCGGTGGTTCCGGGTCCGGCCTATCAGTCGGACGGGCTGCAATGCCGACCTTACACTCACACCATCTATATCAACGGTCAGCCGCAGGTCGCCCGCGGCAATGCTTGTCGCAATCCGGACGGAACCTGGACCGCGGTGGGGTAACGGCAGCGCCATTCCGGCCGAAGCCAGCGTAGGCCACAGATTCACATCGACAGCGCGAGTTTGATTGGACCGCGCATTGGCGTCATCCTGCACGATGCAGAGCGAAGCTTCACGTCGCGAGCCGCGCTGAAACGTCGAATTCCTGGACGCGCGAAATAACGCTGGTGCCTGCGGGCTGTCGATCCGCGCCTCCCGCGTGGTTCCACGATGGGCGCCACTTCAGCCGCGGCGTTGCCGCGACAACTCTCGCGCTTCGTTATCGCCGATTACGCCGGCGCATGCGGGGGCACCTGGTTACGGCAAATTTACGAGGGTCCCGCTTCCCCATGTCGCGGCCTCGACGATCGTTCGCCGTTGCAGGGGGACCGCTCGCCGTGATGTAACCGCGCTGGGCGTGCCGATCCGCGACAGTTCTGTTTTCGCCGCGTCGCCAAGGCAATGTAAATTCAATCCGACGGATTGATAAATGACGCTGTGGTTCGGACTTGCACTGATGACGGCAGCGGCCATTTGGGCCGTGTTGTGGCCGCTTGCGCGCCGGGCGAGTCAATCGCGCTCGGGTAGCGATGTCGCGATCTATCGCGATCAGCTCGAGGAGATCGAACGCGACCGTGCGGCCGGCCTCATCGAGGACAACGAGGCCGCGAGCGCGCAAGTCGAGGTGTCGCGCCGGCTCATCGCCGCAGCCGATGCGCCAACGGCGTCGCCGACAAATGTGCCTTCGGCGACGTGGCGGCGCCGGGCGGTCGCCATCGCGGCGCTTGTCCTGCTGCCGTTCGGCGCGACGACAATTTATCTCGCGCTCGGTTCGCCTTTGCTTCCGGACCAGCCGCTCGCCCCGCGTCTTGCCGCTGCCCGCGCCGATCAGTCGATCGATACTCTGATTGCAAAGGTCGAGACCCATCTTGAGAGCAATCCGGACGACGGACGCGGCTGGGAGGTGATCGCGCCGATCTATATCCGACTCGGGCGTTTCGATGACGCGGTGAGGGCGCGGCGCAATGCGCTTCGGCTCAATGGCTCGTCGGCGGAACGCGAGGCTGCGTTCGGCGAGGCGCTGGTGTTCGCCGCCAATGGGATCGTGACGGCGGAGGCTAAGGCTGCGTTCGAACGGGCGGTCGCGCTCGATGCGAACGGAGTACAGGCGCGCTACTTTCTCGGACTTGCAGCCGAGCAGGACGGCGATCGCACGCAAGCCGCCGCGACGTGGCGCGCACTGATCGAGGCGGCTCCTCCCGATGCGCCATGGCTCGATTTGCTGCGACGCGCGCTCGCCCGCCTAGAGCGTGCTACCGCGCCCGACGATCCAAGCGCTGCTTCGCAGCTCGCTCCCGAGCAACGCCAGGCCATGATTCAAGGGATGGTCGAGCGGCTCTCCGAGCGGCTGCATCGCGACGGCGGCGATGTAGAGGGATGGCTGCGACTCGTTCGCTCCTATATGGTGCTCGGCCAACCCGACAAGGCGCGCGCGGCCGTCGTCGATGCGCGCCGTGCGCTCGCCGGCGATGAGGGCAAATTGCGACGGCTCGACGATCAGCTCAAAGGACTTGGCCTCGAAGGCTAAGCGCCGGGAGCCGCGATGACCCGCAAGCAACGACGCCTCTCCCTCATCGGTGCCGCGCTCGGCGTGATCGCGCTCGCGGTGGCTTTGGTGCTCGGCGCGCTCAAGGAGTCCATCGTCTTCTTCAATTCGCCGACCGACGTGGTCGAAAAACACATCAAACCGGGAACGCGTATCCGCGTCGGCGGCCTCGTGAAGCAGGGCAGCGTTTGGCGCGGCGACAGCCTTGCCGTGCGTTTCGAGGTGACCGACGGCAAGCGTACGATCCCGGTCGCCTATCAGGGCTTGTTGCCGGATCTTTTCCGCGAAGGGCAGGGCGTGGTCGCCGAAGGCGCCCTCGATTCGGCTGGTACGTTTCGGGCCGACAGCGTGCTCGCCAAGCACGACGAGACCTACATGCCGAAGGACGTCGCCGATGCTTTGAAGAAGCAAGGCCACTGGAAGGACGATTACGAAAGCAAGCTCGGCGCCGCCGCACAGGGCAGCGCGCAATGATGCATTCCGCGCGTTCGGACGCGGGGTGATCGAAAGGGCATGACGATGATCGCCGAATTCGGCCACTATGCGCTCGTGCTGGCGCTCGCTCTCGCGCTCGTGCAGGCCAGCGTGCCGATGGTCGGGGCGCGCACGAACGATCCTGTGCTGATGGCCGTGGCCGGCCCGACGGCGGTCGCGCAATTCTGCTTCATCGCGATCGCCTTCGCCGCGCTGACGATGTGCTACGTGCGGTCGGATTTCTCCGTCGTCAACGTGTTCGAGAATTCCCATTCGGCAAAACCGCTCATCTACAAGCTCAGCGGCGTGTGGGGTAACCACGAAGGCTCGATGCTATTATGGGTGCTCATCCTCAGCCTGTTCGGCGCACTGGTCGCACTGTTCGGGGGCAATCTGCCGGCGCGCCTTAAAGCCAACGTGCTCGCGGTGCAGTCCTCGATCGCGGTGGCATTCGTTCTCTTCATTCTGGTCACGTCGAATCCATTCTTGCGCATTCCCGAGCCGCCGTTGGAGGGCCGCGACCTTAATCCCATCCTGCAGGATCCCGGCCTCGCCATTCATCCGCCGCTGCTCTATCTCGGTTATGTCGGGCTCTCGATCTCGTTTTCCTTCGCCATTGCCGCGCTGATCGACGGACGCATCGACGCCGCCTGGGCGCGCTGGGTGCGGCCATGGACGCTGCTTGCCTGGATGTTCCTGACGCTCGGCATCGCCATGGGTTCATATTGGGCCTACTACACGCTCGGCTGGGGCGGCTGGTGGTTCTGGGACCCGGTGGAGAACGCCTCGTTCATGCCCTGGCTGGCCGCCACCGCGCTGCTTCATTCCGCCCTCGTGATGGAGAAGCGCGACGCGCTCAAGGTATGGACCATCCTGCTCGCGATCCTGGCCTTCTCGCTTTCGCTCATCGGCACCTTCCTCGTGCGCTCGGGCGTGCTGACCTCAGTGCACGCCTTTGCCACCGACCCGACGCGCGGCGTCTTCATCCTCGCGATCCTGCTGCTGTTCATCGGTGGCAG
>JAFAHL010000189.1 GCA_019237215.1 Hyphomicrobiales bacterium
CTCCCAGCCGAAGTCGGATTTATCCGACTTCGGCCGTTTCAAATGCCGAACTCGGGTAAACCCGAGTTCGGTGGGAGAGGGAGCAGATCGAGCGCGCGGGTTGGACTTTACCCCGAACTCGTCGCACCTCACTTCATCGGACAATCCTTGGCATGCGAATCGGCGTAGGCCTCGAACACCTTCTTGACGATTTGGGTCTCGAACTTGCCGTCGGGACGCTTGGCGACCTTGACCAGATAGAAGTCCTGGATCGGATAATGGTTGGTGTTGAACTTGAAGCTGCCGCGCAGTGATTGGAAATCCGCCTTCATCATGGCGGCGCGCAGCGCGTCGCGGTTGGCGACGTCACCCTTGAGCGCACGCACGGCGCTGTCGATCAACAGCGCGGCGTCGTAGGCCTGGAACGCGTAGGTCGCGGGCACCGCGCCGAACTCCTTCTCGTAGGCGGCGACAAAAGCCTTGTTCCGCGGATTGTCGAGATCGGGCGCCCAGTTGGCGCCGCCGAAAAAGCCGAGCGCGGCATCCTGCTGCGCCGGCAGGGTCGATTCGTCGACCGTGAAGGCGGAGAGGAACGTGGTCGTCGCGGCAAGCCCCGCCTGCCGGAACTGCTTGACGAAATTCACCCCCATGCCGCCGGGCAAAAACACGTAGATGGCGTCGGGCTTGGCGGCGGCGATCTTGGTGAGCTCGGCCGAGAAGTCGAGCTGGTTCAACGGCACATAAACTTCATCCGCGATCTCGCCCTTGAAGAAAGCCTTAAATCCGGCGAGCGCGTCCTTGCCCGCCTGGTAGTTCGGCGCCATCAGGAACACCTTCTTGATCCCGCTGTCCTGGGCATGCTTGCCCGACACCGCGAACACCTGATCGTTCTGGTAGGAGGTGACGAAGAAGTTCGGATTGCACTCCTTGCCCGCGAAGTTCGAGGTGCCGGCATTGGGGCTGATCAGGATCGCGCCGCCCTCGGTCGCGGGCTTCATGATCGCGGCCAGTATGTTGGAAAAAATCGGACCGACGACGAATTCGACCTTGTCGCGCTCGACCAGCGCCTTGACTTTGGTCACCGCGAGATCGGGCTTGAGCTCATCGTCGGCGACGATCACTTCGACGTCGCGGCCGCCGAGCTTGCCGTCGAGCGTCTTGACCGCAAGATTAAAGCCGTTGCGAAGCTGTTGGCCGAGCACCGCCGGCGGGCCGGATAAGGTGGCGATGATGCCGATCTTGAGCTTTTCCTGCGCCTGCGCTCCCGTCGCCGCGAGGCTCATCGCCGCGGCGGCGAGCAGGACCAGTCTCTTCATGGCCACCTCCTGTGACAAGTCGCGCGCACCGTCAGCCCGGTGCGGACGGGCGAGATCGCCAGTCTAGGTTCGAAGCCCGCCTCCTGTGAAGGCTGTCTGGCCCGCCACGTTGCGCCGCGATGCCGTGACATTTACGCTGTCGCCAAAGCAAAGCGCCTTTTGTCGCGCGGTATCGTTTCTGGCGCGCTTCATTCGTGCTTGAATGATCCGGCGCTTGAGGCAAGCTTCGACACCGAAGGAGACGCCATGCAACCGCTGACCGCAGGCATCACCAAGGCCAATACCGGCGTCGACGGCATCGTCTGGCACATCCTCGGCCAGACCTACGTGCCCAAGCAGGTGTCGGAGCATTCGTTTGCCTGGCACGCGACTTTTCCTCCCGGCACGTTTGTGCCGCCGCACATCCATCCGACCCAGGAGGAGTTCATCTACATGTTCGAGGGTCGCTTCGACCTTCTGATCGACGGCAAGGATTTCGTGGCGAACGCCGGCGACCTGATCCGACTGCCCATGGGCATCGCCCACGGCATCTTCAACAAGTCGGACCAGCCGGTGAAATGCTTCTTCTGGGTGGCGCCCACGCGCGCGCTTTACGACCTGTTCTGGGCCATCCACAGCATGAAGGAGCAGAAGCCCGAGGAGGTGGTCGCGCTCGCCGCCAAGCACGAGGTGGTGTTCCTGCCGCCGCCGCCCCAGTAAACAGTAATCAGTGGTCAGTAATCAGTGATCAGTCGCTTCTGATTACTGATTACTGACGACTGACCCCTGGCCGCCTACGCGGCCTTGTTGACCTGTTCGCGCGCGAAACCTGCGGTCGAGGCGTAGCCGCGCACGATCGCCTGGCGCTCCTCGAACGAGAGCACGTCGTCGATGCTGGTGAAGCCGTCGGGGGCGCGCGCTTCGACCGCGTCGATCACGCCTTCGGGGCCGCCTTTGCGGTTCATCCGCACGATCTGCGCCGTCATCGGCAGCCGCTCCTGCTCGTACATCCAGAGCGCATGGACCACATGTTCGGCGCTGCGCAATCGATCGGCGAGGCAACGGGCATCGAGGATCGCCTGCGATGCGCCGTTCGAGCCGACCGGATACATGGGATGGGCGGCGTCGCCGAGCAAGGTGACGCGGCCGTGCGACCAGCGCGGCAGCGGGTCGCGGTCGCACATGGGATATTCCCAGAATTCCGGCGTCGCCTCGATCAGCGCCTGCGCGTTGACATAGGGGATGCGGAAGCGCTGGACGTGCGGCATCAACTCTTCGAAACGTCCCATGCGTGACCAGTCTTCCTTGTTCGGCGGCGGGGTCGAGCCGTCGCTGATGCGCGCGACCACGGCCCAATTGGTGAGGCGCCGGTCCGGCCGCGTTCCCTCGGCGATGGGGTAGACGACGAGCTTTGCGGCCATGCCGCCGGCGATGACCATCGAGCGGCCGGTGAGGAAGCTCGCCCAGTCGACGGCGCCGCGCCAAAGCATCGCCCCATTCCAGCGCGCGGGGCCCTCGCTCGGATAGAGCGTCTCGCGCACCAGCGAGTGAATGCCGTCGGCGCCCACCAGCACGTCGCCGCGCGCGGTCGTCCGATGCGAGCCATGGCGGTCGAAGAAATAGGCGCTCACGCCGCCTTCATCCTCGCGAAAATGTCCGAGGCGATGGCCGGTATGGATGCGCGACTCGCCGAGCCGGGCGCGCACCGCCTGGTAGATGACCGCCTGCAGCCGGCCGCGATGGATGGAGAATTGCGGCACCTCGTAGCCGGCATCGGTGCCGCGCAGCTCGCGCCAGATCTCCTGCCCGAAGCGGTTGGTGTAGACAACTCGTAGGTTCGGATCCCCACCGCGTCGAGGCGATCGAGCAGCCCGAGCTCGCTCAGTTCCTTGATGGCATGGGGCAGCGTGTTGATTCCGACGCCGAGCTCACGAATGGCGTCCGACTGCTCGTAGACTTCGCAGTCGATGCCGCGGGCGTGCAGCATGAGCGCGCTGGTGAGACCCCCGATGCCGCCGCCGACAATGATGACCTTCATCGCCCAACTCACGAACCAACGCGCAACTCAAGGAGAATAATGGGTCGCAAGATCGATCCGGTGCAACGATTTTCGCCCGACGTCGTTGACGCCGCGCCGGCGGGCTGCACCCGTTGCCTATCTACTTGGAATTTATCGGCAAATCGGCGCGACCGGGGCGCGCGCCGGGACCGCCCGTCGGGCGGCCGGGAAGGCGCCGAGCCGCGACGGCGCGGCTTAGTCGTGGACGCTGAAGCGGCCGTGCCGCGCGCCCGCCATCAGCCGCGAGAATTGCGCCTGGCTGATGTGAATGAGCGTCGTGTGATCGCCGCCTTCGAGATAGACGTCGGGCTGCTCCTGGATGCTGTCGTCGACGATCACGTCGAGATCGTAGCATTCGCCGATGGCGGGAACCGCGCCGAGCGCGCAGTCCGGAAACAGCCGCTTGATCTCGCTCTCGTCGGCCAAGGCGACGTCGTCACCGATGTGCTGCCGCAGCTCCGGCAGACGGATATGGTGCGACGCCGGCAGCACCGCCAGCATGTAGCCGCCGTCGCGGCGCAGCACGATGGCCTTGGCGAAGCGATCGCCGGAGACGTGGCAAGCCTGGGCGGTGCGCGTCGACGACATCGTGGGGTCGTGCGTGATCACCTCGTAGGTGACGGTCTGGTCCAGATGCTTTTGCAGGGTCGGGGCGAGAGGCATGGCTATCCTCCATCGATGGGGATGCGATGGGCGATCTCGCACACGTGAAGGATCCGGCTGCAGGCCGACGATCACAGTGCGCGGCCGCGCGGTGTAACGAGATTAGGCCCGATTTGGCCGCGGCTCAATGCCTCAACGCGCTGCCCTGGCGATGGGCCGCGCCGCGCGCCGTCTCGCCGCAGCATGCGGCGCGCGCTTGACCACCCGGCTTTTTGCGCGCTTGCGCCACAGCTCGTTGCTCGCGAGGCGGGCGCCAGCGACCAGCGCCTCGAGCTTCGCCCACATGATCTGCGGATGCACGCGCGCGAAATACGTCACCTGCGCGAAGCCGCAGTCCGTGCTCGCGATCACGTTCTCCCGCCCGACCAGCCGCGCCAAACGAACGATGCGTTCGGCGATGAGCTCCGGATGCTCGACGATGTTGGTGGCGTGGCTGATCACGCCGGGGATCAGAACCGTGTCCTTGGGGAGCTTGAGATGCTCCCACAGCCGCCATTCGTGCTCGTGCCGCGGATTGGCCAGCTCGATGGAATAGCCGCCGGCGCGCACCTTCAACACCAGATCGGCGATGCCCTTGAAGGGGACGTCGGAGCTGTGCGGTCCCGGCCAACTGCCCCAGCAGACGTGATAGCGGATCTTTTCGCGCGCAAGCCCTTTGATGGCGTGATTGGTGATCTCGACCTGCCGCGCGAGCCATGCGCGGTACTCCGTCAGGCTCTTGGGCGGCACCATTCGATCGTAGCTCACCGCCGCACGCGCATCGTCGAGCTGCACCAGCAAGCCGGCATCGATGATCGTCTTGTACTCGGCGTGCATGGCGTCGGCGATCGCCTGCTGGAGATCGTCATCGCGCTTGTAATATTCGTTCTTGCGATCGGGAATGGCGCTCGAGGGCGCCGCCACCGGGAGGAACGCCTCCACCACATGGACGCCGCGCAGGGCTTGTTTGAAATTGTCGATGTCCTGCCGCAGCTCGGCCTGCCCGGTATAGGTGATCGGCGCCACCACGACCGAGTCCATCACGGTCTCGATCTTGTCGCGAGCATCGAGCTCCGCGTAGAACTCGGCGAACCGCGTGCGATCGACGCCGCGGGCGAACGGATTGCCGCCGGCGAACGGCCGGCGTTCGAAGCCGCCGAGGCGAAACAGCGCGTATTGCGCCCAACTGATCGCTTTTCCGAACTCGCCGTCGCTGATGACGTCGATGCCGATATCGGCCTGCTTGCGCACGACCGCGGCGACGGAGTCGTTCAGGCACTTGGCATAGGCGGCGTGGTCGAAAGGCTCTCCGGCCTCCTTGGCGCTTAGGAACGCGCGCAGCGCCGGCGGGCGGATGAGGCTGCCGACGTGGGTGGTGAGGATGCGATCGTGGCTGCGTTTCATCGCTTGTCCTCCCCGCCGCCGGCGCCCGTTGCTGCTGTCGACCGACGACAGCGTAGCGCGCTTGCGCGCCGAAAACGACAGCGCGGGCCCGAAGGCCCGCGCTGCATCGCTGTCACGCCCCGCTCCGGCCTCGGCCGGCCGCCGCGCAAATCGATCAGAAGCTCGGCCGACGCGGTGCGCGTCCCGGGCCGCCGGGGCCGCCCGGGGCAGGCTTCGGTTTCATCGGCAACAGACCTTCGCGCTGCATGCGCTTGCGCGCGAGCTTGCGCGCCCGGCGGATCGCTTCCGCCTTCTCGCGCGCCTTTTTCTCGGAGGGTTTTTCGTAGTGGCCGCGGAGCTTCATCTCGCGGAAAATGCCCTCGCGCTGCATCTTCTTCTTCAGCGCCTTGAGGGCCTGATCGACATTGTTGTCACGGACGAGAACCTGCACGCGTCGTTCCTTTTGGCTCGCTATGGTCTTTCTCGGGTATCTTTGATGTGCCGGAGCCCGCCGATCGCCGCTAAAGCGCGACCGCGCGGGCTCCCCATTGGTCGCGCGTGTAGCAGAATCAGCGCGAAGAGTCCATCGCCGCGCTCAGGATTTGCCGTCTTCCGGCGTCTCGGGCACCGCTTCGGTTTGACGCTGGCGCCAGGCTTCGAGCCGCTTCGCCAGTTCGCCATCGGCGAGCGCGAGCACGCTCGCCGCGAGCAGCGCCGCGTTGACCGCGCCTGCCCGTCCGATCGCAAGCGTCCCGACCGGAACGCCGGGCGGCATCTGCACGATCGAATAAAGCGAATCCACCCCTGAAAGCGCCTTCGACTCGATCGGCACGCCGAAGACCGGAAGCGTGGTCAGCGCCGCCGTCACGCCGGGCAGATGCGCGGCGCCGCCCGCGCCCGCGATGATGATCTTGAAGCCCTGCGCCTTGGCGGCCTTGGTGAAGGCCAAGTGGCGCTCGGGCGTGCGATGCGCGGAAATGATCTTGGCCTCGTAGCCGATGCCCAGCGCATCGAGCGTATCGGCAGTGTGCTTCATGGTGGGCCAATCGGATTGGCTGCCCATGATGATCGCAACCGGTTTCCCCGCCATCGATCCCTCGAAACGCCCGAAAAAGAAGCGGGCGATTATAGGGACGGTCGTCGGGGTGGCAAGGCGGCGGCATAACCGCGTGGGAATCGGACCGCTTTCCCCGATTTCCGCCGCAAAAATAAGCCAATTGGGGTGCATGCCTCCCGTGCGGGAGCGGGGAGGGGTTAGCCTCAGTTTCGCCAACGATGTGAGCGAACGCTCGTTCGCGCTTGCTGCGCTGCAATAACGGGGTCGGGGGACTTCCTGTCATGTGCCGGGCCAACGCCCAGCTTCGCTCTATTCGTCGCGCCGCGGCTCGCTCGGTGTCGCAATGCGATGGCGTGCGCGCACGCCCGGCCAAAACCGGCGCGCGCCTCCCCCACCCCGCGCAGGGGAGCGCGCGATGAAAGCGCGCCGGCTCACCGCCATCGGTCTCGTGGCCGCCGCCGCGCTTTGGATCGCATCCGGCCATCTCATTCCGCATCAGAGCGGGGAGAGCCGCGTGGCCGTGCGCGCCGACGACGGCGCGGCGAAAAAGTCTTTCCGCGTCGCAGTGGCGACGACCAGCGTCGTGCCCCACAGCCGCAAGTTCACCATCGCCGGCCGCACCGAGGCCGACAAGCGCGTCACCGTGACCGCGCGCACCGGCGGCGTGCTGACCGACCTCAAGATCAAGCGCGGAATGTGGGTCAAGAAGGGCGACGTCCTCGCCATCCTGTCCGACGAGGCGCGCGAGGCCCAGGTGGTGCAGGCGCAGGCCGTGGTGACGCAGAAACGCACCGAGCTCGAGGCCAAGCGCGCGCTGATCCT
>JAFAHL010000514.1 GCA_019237215.1 Hyphomicrobiales bacterium
CCCCGCAGCGCGCGGATCCAGCCCTTCTCCGACACGACGACGGTGATCGGCTCGCGCTCGACGAGCGCCTCCTCGATCGCCGCCTCGTCGTGTTCCGGCGCCTCCGCGAAGGTGGTGCGGCGCTTGCCCAGCGCCGTCTTGGGCGAAAACTTCGTGCGCACCCCCTTGATTTCCTCGGCGACCTTTTTCCACTGTTCCTTTTCCGAGCTGATGAGCTCCTTGAGCGACTTGCGCTCGGCGCGCAGCTCCCGGTCTTCCGTCTTGATCTCGATTTCCTCGAGCCTGCGCAGATTGCGCAGCCGCATGTTGAGGATGGCGTCGGCTTGCACGTCCGAGAGCTTGAAGGTCTTCATCAGGACCGGCTTGGGCTCATCCTGGTTGCGGATGATCTTGATGACTTTGTCGAGGTTGAGATAGGCGACGAGATAGCCGCCCAGCACGACCAGCCGATGCTCGATCTGCGCGAGGCGGAATCGCGAACGCCGCAGCAGCACCTCACGGCGATGGGCAAGCCATTCGGTGAGCGCCTCGGCAAGGCCGATGACCCTGGGGATGCGTCCGCGCACCAACACGTTCATGTTGAGAGGAATGCGGCTCTCGAGCTCGCTGAGCTTAAACAGCGATTCCATCAGCAGGCCGGCATCGACCGTGCGCGAGCGCGGCTCGATCACGAGCCGGATGTCGCCGGCCGATTCATCGCGCACGTCGGCAACGAGCGGCAGCTTCTTGTCGTTGATGAGCTCGGCCAGCTTTTCGACCAGCCGGCCCTTCTGCACCAGCCAGGGAATTTCGGTGACGACGATAAGATAGGTGCCACGACCGGTGTCTTCCTTGTGCCAGCGCGCGCGCACCCGAAACGACCCGCGACCCGTGGTGTAAGCCTCGGCGATGGCCGCCGGCGGATCGACGATCACGCCGCCGCCCGGCAGATCCGGACCCGGCATGTACTTCAACAGCGTGCGGCTCCTGGCGTTCGGCGTCTCGATCAGGTGGAGCGCCGCGTCGCAGAGCTCGGCGGCGTTGTGGGGCGGAATCGCCGTCGCCATCCCCACGGCGATGCCCTGCGAGCCGTTGGCAAGCAGATTTGGAAACGCGCCCGGCAACACCACCGGCTCGTTCTCCGAGCCGTCGTAGGTCGCCCTGAAATCGATCGCATCCTCCTCGATGCCGTCGAGCAGGAGATGCGCAACCTCGGTCAGCCGCGCCTCGGTGTAGCGCATGGCGGCGGGATTATCGCCGTCGACGTTGCCGAAGTTCCCCTGTCCGTCGACCAACGGATAGCGCTGGGCGAAATCCTGGGCCAGGCGCACGAGCGCCTCGTACACCGCCTGGTCGCCGTGCGGATGGAATTTGCCGATGACGTCGCCGACCACCCGCGCGCATTTCTTGAACGCGGCACCGGGGTCGAGACGCAGCTGCTGCATCGCGTACAAGAGCCGCCGGTGAACAGGCTTGAGCCCGTCGCGCGCATCCGGCAGCGCGCGCCCGGTGATGGTGGAGAGCGCGTATTGGAGATAGCGCTCCTCCAGCGCCTCCCGCAGCGCAATCTCTTCGACTTCGCCGTCGCGAGGGGGAATCAGTTGCTGACCCATGTGCAAGAGTTAATGCCAGGCCGTGCGACGAACAAGCGATGAATGGGCCAGCCGCGCATTGTTCTGACTGCAAGGCTTAAGCTTTGAGTCAATGGCGTTTGTCGTCGCGGTACGGGACACCACTGGCATCACCGCTGGTGGTAACGATCACCGCGCGGCGGGCCGGGCGACCAACGGTCCCGGTCCGTTCGCCTCATTCGATGGCCGCCGAGCATCGTGCGCGAGCGCGGCGATGAAGCTCGCGCGCGCGTCGGCGAAACTGAGCCCGCGCGGCTCGAGCACGTGACGCGCCAGGAAGAAACCGGTCAGCGCGAAGCCATCGGCGATGTCCCGCGGCGAAGGATCGAGCGCCTCGCGCAGAAACGCCGGCAGCGCCAGCAGTCTGTGCTTCCACGGCTCGCCTGCCTGCCGCGACACCGCGCGGCCGGATTTCGGCGACACATAGACCAGTTCGTTCTCTGCCCCGCTCGCCGCGCAGCTCGCAAGATCGAGACCAAAACCGAGCTCCGCGAGCAGCAGCAACTCGAAGCGCACGACGCTGGCGCCGGCGCGGCGCGGGTCGAGCAGGGCGTCGAGCACGCCCTCGAGCGCGGCATGGATCTGCGGGTGCGGGTCGCGTTCGGGCAGCAAACGGCAGAGCGCGGCGAGATGCGTCATGCCGTAGAGCGCATGCGGCACCGGCAGAAACGACGCCGCGCGCGCGTCGAGGCCTTCGACCGCGTAGTGACCGAGATGCTCGTCGAGCCGCGCCCGCCAAGTCGAGCTGATGCGATTGCCCGGCTGCAGCACCGGGCGCAGCCGCGAGCCCGCCCCTCCCCGCACCAAGCCGAGATGGCGGCCGTGCGCGCGCGTCATCAGCTCGAGGATGGCGTTGGCCTCCCCGTGACGCTTGCTGCCGAGCACGATGCCTTCGTCGGTCCACTGCATCGCTATTCGTCCGGGAACTTAAGTCCCATGCCGCGGTAACGATCCGGGTCGTCGCCCCAGCGCTCGCGCACCTTGACGAACAGAAACAGGTGCACGGGAGCTTCGATCATGTCGGCGATTTCGCGCCGCGCGTCTGCGCCGATCGCCTTGATCGTCTGACCGCCTTTGCCGAGCACGATCTTACGCTGGCTCTCACGCTCGACATAGATCGTCTGCTCGATTCGGGTCGAGCCGTCCTCGCGTTCCTTCCATAGTTCGGTCTCGACCGTGGACTGGTATGGCAGCTCCTGGTGCAGCCGCAAATAGAGCTTTTCGCGCGTGATCTCGGCCGCCAGCTGGCGCAGCGGCGCGTCGGTGATCTGGTCCTCGGGATAGTGCCAGGGACCTTGCGGCACGTGTGCGGCGAGCCAGCTCTTGACGTCGCCAATGCCATCGCCGGTGAGCGCGGAGATCATGAAGGTCGCGGCGAATGCCAAGCGCGCGTTGGCCACCTTGGCGATTGCGAGCAGCGTGGATTTCTCCACCAGATCGACCTTGTTGATGAGCAAGATTTTGGGCTGGCCGACCTCGGCGAGACGGCCGAGGATCGCGTCGGTCTCTTCGTCGAGACCGCGCTTGGCGTCGACCAGCACGCCGGCGATGTCGGCGTCGTGGACGCCTGCCCAGGCATTCGTCACCATCGCCCGGTCGAGCCGGCGCTTGGGCGCAAAAATGCCCGGCGTATCGATGAAAACAAGCTGCGCGCCATCGACCGTCGCGATGCCGCGCAGCAACGCGCGCGTCGTCTGCACCTTGTGCGATACGATCGCGACCTTGGTTCCGACGAGCGCGTTGATCAGCGTGGACTTGCCGACATTGGGGGCCCCGATCAGCGCGACAAATCCGCAGCGCGTCTGTGCTGCTCCTCGTCCCTGCGCGGGGCGGACATCGCCCCCCGCCCGCCCCCACGAGGAAGCGTGCGGCGAGCGGGACCCTCGCCGGTCAACCATCGAGGCGGTCGGCCTTGACCCCGGCGCGCGTCAGCATGGCGGCAGCGGCGGCCTGCTCGGCAGCGCGCTTCGAGCGGCCAAGGCCCTCCGCCGGCGCCAGTTGGGGAAGCTCGACGGTGACGCGGAATTCCGGGTCGTGGTCGGGCCCCTTGCGCTCGACCTCACGATAGGCGGGAGTCGGCAGCCCTCGCGCCTGCGCCCATTCTTGCAGCACGGTCTTGGAATCGCGCAGCGGCCGCGCTGGCGTGCGCATGCGCTCGCTCCACAACCGCTCGATGAGCGCGGCCGCGGCCGGATATCCGCCGTCCACGAACACGGCACCGATGAGCGCCTCGCAGACGTCGGCGAGGATGGCGGTGCGGCCGCGGCCGCCGGCGTTCGCCTCTGAAGCGCCGAGCCTGATTGCCGCGCCGAGGCCGATCGTTCGGCCCACATCGGCGCAGGCCTCTTTGCGCACGAGATCGGCGAGACGACGCGACATTTCGCCTTCGTCGGCCCTTGCGAAGGCGCGAAACAGCATGTCGGAAATGACGAGGCCGAGCACGTGGTCGCCGAGAAATTCGAGCCGCTGATAGGAGGCGGCGCGGTTGCGCGCCCCGCTCAGCGCGGAAATGTGGGTGAGCGCCTGTTCGAGCAGCGCGGCATCCTTGAATCGGTAGCCGATGCGCTGTTCGAAGGCGGCCGTATCGCGGCGACGGCGCTTTGCAGGCTTTGGAATTTGATCGGCGGCGGTCGGACTGGCCGGGTTGCCATCGGCGAGTGGGATGGAGGCCTCGATGGAAGTTGGTTTGCCCGTTCGCCCGCGGCTCATCTTACGATCGTGAACAGCCGGTTCCAGCGCACGGCCCACGGCCAGCGCCATACCATCCAGGCGTGCTCGCCTTCCCGAATGGAAAAGAAAATAATCTGAGCTCGGCCGACGATGTTCTCGAACGGCACATAGCCGACCTGGCTGAGCACCCGGCTATCGGTGGAATTGTCGCGATTATCGCCCATCATGAAATAATGACCGGCGGGCACCTGATAGACTGGGGTATTGTCGTAGAAGCCGTTGTCGACGAGATCGAGCGTCGTGTAACTCACCCCGTTCGGCAAGGTTTCCCGCCAGCGTTTCACCCGTGAAGCGCGCGTGCCTTCCTCGGTCTCGATGAAGTCGTCGACGCGCTCGCGCTTGACCGGTTCGCCGTTGATGTGCAGCACCCCGTCGATCATCTGGATGCGATCGCCCGGCAGACCGATCACACGCTTGATGTAGTCGGTCGAATCGTCCTTCGGCAGGCGGAATACGACGACGTCGCCGCGGGCGGGCGGCGACGCCCAGATGCGTCCAGGAAACAGCGGCGGCGAGAACGGCAACGAATAGTGGCTGTAGCCATAGGAATATTTCGACACGAAAAGGTAGTCGCCGACGAGCAGCGTCGCCTTCATCGAGCCCGATGGAATGTTGAAGGGCTGGAACAAGAAGGTGCGGATGACGAGCGCAATGATGAGGGCGTGAAAGATCACGCGCCCGGTCTCGGCAATACCGCCTTCTTTTCGCTTTGCTCCTGCTGTCACGCTCATCTGCCTCTCGTCCTTTTGGTGCCGCGCGCCCCGCGGCGCCGCCGAGTCGGCGACCCCGTCCATTGCTAGATGAAAATCACTTTATCTTCAGCGTGTTAATCCTGGCGCCCGCGGCGACCCCAACCGCCGTGAACCGCTTCGGCCGCGCCCTTGTAGCCGCTCGGGAGCAAAGGCGCAAACGTTGCCAAATATGGGGTTATGAGCTTTGGCTTGCAATCGTCGCGCTCGCAAGGGGCGTCAAATCCGCGCGCCGCGCGAAATGCCGCGCTAGCCGCCCCGTAGGGGCGATGGCGATCGAACGCTACCTGGAGCGCGCGGCACGGCCGAGATCACCACCACGGCTTGCGCCATCGGGCCTTCGTCGGTGACCGACACATCAATGCGCGCCTCGCAACCCGCCGGCGTGATGGCATTGAGCCGCGCGAGCGCCCCGCCGGTGAGCTTCATGGTGGGGCGTCCCGAGGGGAGATTGACCACGCCCATGTCGCGCCAAAACACGCCCGCGCGCAGACCGGTGCCGAGAGCCTTGGCGCAGGCCTCCTTGGCGGCGAAGCGCTTGGCATAGGTCTCAGCCCTTCTGGCGCGGCCGTCGGCTTTCGCCCGCTCGGTCGCGGTGAAGATGCGAGCGAGAAAACGCTCGCCGTGCCGATCGATCGTGCGTTCGATACGGCGCACGTCGATGAGATCGGACCCGACACCGAGGATCATGCGCGCCCCCGGTCGATCGCCGCGCGCATGGTTTTCACGGCATCGGCGAGGCCGCAGGAGACCGCCTCCCCGATCAAGAAGTGACCGATGTTGAGTTCGACGATCTCGGGCAACGCCGCGATCGCCTCGGCGGTGGCGAAGTTGAGGCCGTGGCCGGCATGGACTTCGAGGCCCAGGCGCCGCGCGAGTTGCGCGCCGTGGCGGATGCGCTCCCACTCGGCTTG
>JAFAHL010000618.1 GCA_019237215.1 Hyphomicrobiales bacterium
GAGGTTCCCGACATGGACGCGGTCCTGCATGATCATCATTACCTCGCGGGACTCGGCGCCTACGAGCATCTCTGGGGCGTGGGAAGACACTTCCTCGGTTCTCAGGTCTTCGACTATTGGGCGGATCCTTACGGGTACGCTCACGAGCACTGGGCCGACACGGATCGCCTGACCGCAGAGATTCCTACCAAGGAGTGGGCCGCTCACGAGGCCATGATCTCCCAGTGGGGCAGTCATCCGCCGGAGGCTTTCAAGAAAGCCGTGCCCTAGGTCGGCCACCCAAAAGGACCGCTGCGCGAGGCGGACTGCGCCCGACACTTTTCTAACCTCAGGGCCGAACGACGCTCTGATCATCAAAATCAGAAACCGGAGGGAAACAAATGTCATTCATCGACAACGCCAAGCGCGGCAAGGCGGCGCCGCTGTTCATTCGCAGCGCCGGGATCATCACGATGGACCCGACCCTCGGCGACTTCGTGACCGGCGATATTTCCGTTCGTGACGGCAAGATCGAAGCGGTCGGCGAAAGGCTGACGCCGGCGCCGGACGCTGAGATCATCGACGGCCGCGCGATGATCGCAATGCCCGGGCTGATCGATGCGCATCGTCACCTGTGGGAAGGCGTCATCCGGAACTCGCTTCCGACCGATGACCTCTTCGAATATTTTCAGCACGTCAATGAGGGATTCGGCGGCCACTACCGCCCCGAGGACGCCTACCTGGGTACGCTGGTCGGCGCGCTCGGCGCCATCGACGCGGGAATTACGACGCTGTTCGACTGGTCGCATATCCAGACCAACCGGAAGTACACCTCGGCGGTCCTGGCGGCGTTGCGCGAATCGGGGTTGCGCACCGTTTTTGCCTACGGGCCCGCGGGGCGCCGCGACCAGGGCGCGACCTGGCCTGGAGATCTGCTTGCGCTCAAGGCGGAAGAATTCCCCTCCGACGACGCCCTCGTAACCCTGGCGCTGGGGGGGCTTTCGCCGGAGCACGTGCCGGCGGAATTCGCCGCCTACATGTTCGATCTCGCGCGCGACGCAGATGTCGTCAACACGGTCCATGCCGGGCTCAACGGCATGGGCAAGGGCGGGGAAATTCTCGAGTTCGCGCGCCAAGGCCGCCTCGGCCCGAAGGTCAACTTGGTGCACTGCAATACGCTCAGCGCGGACGAGTGGAAGGCGATCGCCGACACGGGCACGACCGTGACCACGACGCCCATGACGGAAATGCAGATGGGTCAGGGCGTGCCGCCCGTCCAGAAAGCCCGCGACGTCGGCGTGACTATCAGCCTCGGCGTCGACGTCGAGACGTCGGAGCCCAGCGACTTGTGGACGCAAATGCGTCTCATCTATGGGCTGCAGCGAATGAACACGTTCGAACTCCAGTTCGCCGGCAAGGAACACCCGCCGCGCATCGACTGCAACGACCTATTGAACTACGTGACGACGGCGGGCGCTGCCGCCACCGCCATGGAGGGCAAAATCGGAAGCCTCGCTCCAGGGACGCAGGCCGACATTCTTCTCCTCAACGCTAGGCATATCAACGTCATGCCCGTCAACGACATGCGCAGCGCGGTGGCGCTCGGCATGGACGCGCGCAACGTCGACACGGTTATGGTCGCGGGCCGGATCCTGAAGCAGGGCGGGCAACTGCTCGGCGTCGATCTCGATGCCCTGGGCCGCGAGCTCTACGCTTCACGCGACTACGTTTTCGCCCAATACAAGTTCGAGCTCCCGAGCCCGGCACACAGGCTATGAGTCGTCACGCGCCGCAGGTCGAACGGCGTCCGAAGGAAAAGCCCATGGACCAGAACGGAATGGGTGAACGCATCGCGGTGGTGAGCGGAGGCTCGTCCGGCATCGGCAAGGCCTTCGTCGCTGAGCTGCGCGGGCGTGGCTACACGGTTGTCACCTGTGCCCGCGATCCGGCAAAGCTCGGACAGCTGCAAACGGAATATCCGGGCGTCGAATGCCATGCAGTTGATGTTTCCGACGCCGCAGCCATGCGCGATTTCGCGCGCAAGGTTCTCGTTGCTCACCCCGCGATCGATCTCCTGGTGAGCAACGCGGGCGGCCTGCGGCAAGTCGACTTCACCTCCGAGGCCCTGCAGAACCAGGACCTGACGGCGGATATCCGCTCCAACCTCGACGGCGCAATCCATCTTGTCGGCGGATTTGTACCCGGACTGCGGCGCTCCGCGAAGGCCTCGATCATCATCATCAGCTCGGGCTACGCGCTGGCGCCGGCAACCCGTGCGCCGATTTATTCGGCGTCCAAGGCGGCGCTCCACAGCCTGAGCAAATCGCTTCGGCGGCAGCTTGCGCCACTGAACATCACCGTGACGGAGGTCGCGCCGCCTGCCGTCGACACCCCGTCCACCGCGCACCGCAAGGTCCCCAAAATGGCGGCGCGTGACGTCGTCGCCGAGGCGCTCGCAGCAGCTTCGAGGGGTGTGAAGGAAGTCTATCCCGGAGGAGCGCGCTGGCTTCCGCTCCTCCTGCGAATAGCGCCGTCTTGGATGGAGGAGCGGGTCGCAAGGAGATGACCAGGACCGGGCAAAGCATCATGCTTCATCGATCTGCCTGCGTTCACCCGGGGAAGCTCCAAACAATGGGAATGGAAGCTGTCCATGAGTCGAAAGGTCATCATCACCTGCGCGGTGACCGGCGCAATTCATACGCCATCCATGTCGCCCTATCTGCCTGTGACGCCGCAGGAAATCGCCGATGCGGCGACCGGCGCCACCGAAGCCGGCGCGGCGATCGTGCACCTTCATGCCCGCGACCCCAAAACGGGCCAGCCGGACCAGAGTCCTGAGGCTTTCGCGCCGTTCCTGAAAGTGATCAAGCAGCGGTCGAACTGCATCATCAACCTGACGACCGGAGGCGCGCCGACAATGTCGGTGACGGAGCGCGTGAAGCCGGCGGCCGTCTACAAGCCCGAAGTCGCCTCGCTCAACATGGGATCGATGAATTTTGGGCTGTTTCAGATGGTCGGCCGGGTCAAGGCGTTCAAGCATCCTTGGGAAAAAGCCTATCTCGAAAACAAGGACATCCTCTTCCGCAACACCTTTTCTGACATAGAATTCATCCTTCGCACGCTCGCCGACAGCGGCACGCGGTTCGAGTTCGAGTGCTACGACACTGCGCACCTCCACAACCTGCGGTATTTCTTCGATGAAGGACTGATGGAAGCGCCGCTTTTCATCCAGACGGTGTTCGGCCTGCAGGGCGGGATCGGCGCACACCCGGACGAGGTCATGCACATGAAGCGCACGGCGGACCGTCTGTTTGGGGACCAATACCGCTGGTCGGCGCTCGGTGCTGGCCGCAATCAACTGTCGATCGCCGCCATGGCCGCCGCAATGGGCGGAAATGTGAGGGTCGGGCTCGAGGATTCGTTGTGGGCTGGTCCAGGCCGGCTCGCCGAGACCAACGCCGAGCAGGTGCGTCTCGCACGCAAGATCATCGAGGGCCTCGGCCTCGACATCGCAACCCCCGATGAGGCGCGCGAGATGCTCGCCCTGAAAGGCGGCGACAAGACCGCGATCTGAAGCAAGGGGGCGGGCTGAATCGCGACGATCGCTTTAGGTTAGTGTGATTCTGAGGTTCGTGCGATTTCGGTTTGGGCCGAGGCGATGTCGAGCGTTTTGAGACAGAAGCGCTTGACGGCGGCGAGAATGCCGTCGGCGGATTTGGTCCAGCGGAAGGGCTTGGGATTGGAGTTGACGGCCTCGAGGTAGGCTCGGATCGCGGTTACCAATTCCGCCGTGGAGCGGTGGACGCCACGGCGGATTTACTCTTCGGTGACGTCGGCGAAGAAGCGCTCGACCTGATTGA
>JAFAHL010000722.1 GCA_019237215.1 Hyphomicrobiales bacterium
TTCTTCACCCAAAAGCTCGGCTTCTCAGTTGTGTTCACCTATGGGGAGCCGCCCTTCTATGCCCAGGTGAAGCGGGACAGAGCCCTGCTCAATCTCAAATGCGTCGATTATCCGGTGATCGATCCCGCGCTCAGGGATCGGGAGAGCCTGCTGTCAGCCGACATGGCTGTCGATACGCACGAAGAGATCAAACGGCTGTTTCTGGAATTTCAAGCGGCGGGCATCACCTTCTTTCGGACGCTGAGGAAGGAGCCCTGGGGAGCCGAGACCTTCATCGTCAAGGACCCCGACGGCAACTTGCTTCTCTTCGCGGGTCCCGCCGACTAGGCTCCGGCGCGGCGGCAGCACGGGTGCAGGACATCGGCGCATGATGGTCGACCTCGCCAAAACGCCCTCCTTCCGTCTCGACGGCAAGCGCGCGCTCGTCACCGGCGGCGGACGCGGCATCGGGCTCGCTGCAGCGTCGGCGCTGGCGCAAGCCGGCGCGCACGTGACGCTCGCCGCGCGTACGCGCGAGGAGATCGAGGCCGCGGCGCAGGCGATCGCCGCGCGCGGCGACAAGGCCGACGCGCTTCAGCTCGATGTCACCGATCTCGATGCCATGTGGCGCGCGATCACGGCGGCGCAACCGTTCGACGTGCTCGTCAACAACGCCGGCACCAATCGCCCGGCCGCGCTGATGGACGTCAAGGTCGAGGATTTCGACGTCATTTTTGCGCTCAACGTCCGCGCCGCCTTTTTCGTCGCGCAGGCGGTGGCGCGCCGCCTGATCGAGGCCAAACGCGGCGGTTCGATCATCAACGTCTCTTCGCAGATGGGCCATGTCGGGGCGGCGCGCCGCACCGTCTATTGCGCCAGCAAGCACGCCATGGAAGGTTTCACCAAGGCAATGGCGATCGAGCTCGCGCCCCACAACATTCGCGTCAACAGCCTGGGGCCGACCTTCCTGGAGATGCCGATGACGCGGCCGTTCTTCGAGAACAAGGCCTTTCGCGAGGAGGTGCTCTCCAAGATCAAACTCGGCCGACTGGGGCAGCTCGAAGAGTTGACCGGCGCGGTCGTCTTCCTCGCCTCCGACGCCTCGTCACTGATGACCGGCGCAGCCCTCGTCCTCGACGGCGGCTGGACGGCGGAATGACGGCGCTCACGGCGGCACTACCATAGGCGCTACCCATGAAAGGTCGATCATTCTTTCTCGCCTTAGCCATCGGCCTCCTCGCGCTTCCCGCAGCGGCGCAGCCGCAACCGCCCGACCGGCTGCAGAAAATCCTGGCCGCCGGCGTACTGCGCGTCGGCACCGCGATGGACACGCCGGTATTCAGCATGCGCGATCCGGCGACCGGACAGCTGCAAGGCTTCGACATAGACGCGCTGGAGGCGTTGGGGTCGGCGCTCGGCGTCAAGATCGAATACGTGGAGATGAGGTTCAGCTCGCTGCTCGCGGACCTCGCTGCCGACAAGTTCGACATTGCAATGTCGGGCATCGGCCGGTCGTTCGAGCGCGCGCGGGTCGCTACCTTCTCGAAGCCGTACATGCGCTACGGCAGGCTGATGATGATCCGCAGCGCCGACAAGGGACGATTCAGGTCGCTCGCGGACCTCGACCGCCCCGGCCTCAAAATCGGCTACAACAAAGGCGGAGTGAACGAGCGTTTCGCCAACACCATGTTCAAGCGAGCAACACTCACCGGCTTCGACAGCAACGAGCTTGCGACCGCCGATCTCCTCGCCGGCAACGTCGATGCCCAAGTATCCAACTCCGCTGCCGCAATTTACACCGCGCGTCACAACCCGCGCCTCGCGGCGATGAGCCCGGAAAACATCTTCAACCCGATTTACGTGGCGATTCTGCTGCGGCGCGACGACCAGACGCTGCTCAACTTTATCAATATTTGGATCGACCAGATCGACATGGACGGCACGCTGGGGAAGATCCGCACCAAGTGGCTGGGCGACACGAGATAGCCGCGCGCGGCGGCAAATGTTCGCATCCTCCTCGCGATGATCCAGCTCAGCCCACCTTGACCGGATAGACCGGCGTCTCGCCGCACAACACGCGCGCGACGTCGGCGGCGCATTTGGTCTGCAGCTCGTTGAGCGCCTCGACCGAATAAAACGCGGTGTGCGGCGTCAGAATGACGTTGTCGCGGCCGATCAGCTTGGAGTCCTTGGGCAGCGGCTCGACCGCAACCACGTCGAGCGCGGCGCCGCCGACGCGGCCGGAATCAAGCGCCGACGCAAGCGCGTCTTCGTCCACCAAGGGGCCGCGCGCGGTGTTGATGAGCAGCGCGCCCGTCTTCATCTTGGCAAAGACCTCGGCGTTGAACAGCCCGCGCGTGGCCGACATCAACGGGGCATGGATGGAGACGAAGTCGGAGATTTCGAGCAACCGGTCGAAGCTCACGCCTTCGACGCCGGCGGCGGCGAGCGCCTGCGGCGGCGCGTAAGGATCATGGGTGATGACGCGCAGCCCGAACGCTTTGGCTTTCGGCGCGAGCGCGCGCGGAATGTTGCCGAAGCCGACGAGGCCGAGCACGCGTCCGGCGAGCCGATGGATCGGCACCACGGCCGGCATGTCCCAGCGTCCGGCTTGCACCAGCTTGTTGGACAGGGGAATTTTCCGCGCCAGCGCGAGTAGCAGCGCCATGGCGTGGTCGGAAACCTCGTGCATGCAATAATCCGGCACATAGGTCACGGTGATGCCGAGTTCGGCCGCGGCCGCGATATCGATGTTGTCGACGCCGAGGCCGAAACGGCCGATCGCCTTGCAACGCGTGAGCTGCCGCAACAGATCACCTGGCAGCTTGGCGTAGGTGACGAGGACAGCGTCGGCCTCCCGTGCCACCGCCAAGATGTCGTCGGCCGACGCGCTTTTGGCCATGCGCAGCTCGGGATCGACGCGCGCGAGCGCCGCCTTCGCCGGATCGAGCGAGGGGAACGGGCTGTCAGTGACC
>JAFAHL010000163.1 GCA_019237215.1 Hyphomicrobiales bacterium
ATAGGGAAGGTCCCGGCGAATGAGCTCGGCGATCAGCTCGGCTTCGGACGGCGGAAAAAGCTTGCGGCCCACCTCGGTCGCGCGCGCGACATTCTCCTTCAACGCGGCCTGCGTCTTCACCATGGCGCGGACGACGGCAGATGCGACCTCGGGCGAGCGCTCGGTTAACTGTTCCGTCGTGGCGATCGAGGCCATGGTGTAGTTGAAGCACGGCTTTGGCCCGTCGCCGCGCCGCACGTCGAGCACCACGGTGCCGACTCCGCGCCGCACCGCGACCTCGGTGCCCATGCCGTTGGCCCAGAAGCCGTCGATCTTGCGCTCCTCCAGCGCCTTTGCCGCGGTGACGCCAAAATTCACGCCGGCGCCTTGCGCGCCCGGCACCGGTGCGATCTTCACTTGATCGCGCGAGAGGTCGATGCCGGCTTCGATCAGCAAGCGGCGCAGTCCCATGTCGACCCACGGTGCCGCGCCGATGCTACGTCCCTTCACGACGCTAAGATCGCCACGCTTGCCGCCGAAATCCTTGTGCATGACCAGGAACCAGTACATGCCTTGACCCTGCGCGCACAGAAGCTTCGCGCCTTGCCAGCGCGCGAACGCCGACAGCGCCGAATGCGCCGATCCGCCGACGAAATCGACCGTGCCGTCGCGCAACGCCGCGTAGCAGTTGTCGACGGGGTAGATCAGCTCGAGCGAGATATCGAGCCCTTCCCGCTTGAAGCAATCGAGCTCGATCGCAGCGATCGCGGGGAAGTACGAGTTCGAGATCATGTCGGGCACGGCGAGTTTCACGTCAGCAACTCCGGTTTTCTCAGCGTCATGAAGGCATGACCATCCATCGTCTTGCGGCCCCGTCGCGAGCTACTCGCGCTCGACCGGCGCATTCATGGCGACGTCGCCGCGTCGTTCGTTTGCGAGGTGCTTGCCGAGTTCGAAGTACTCGCTCCTCACCGCCATCTCGGCTTGGCGCTCGAGCTCCCGGGGCCAATGGCCGAGGTCGTAGCCGTGCCATGGCGGCTGCGGCGTGAGCGGCGGCAGGCCAAGCCGTTCCCAGATCGCCTTGGCGTGCTCCATGAACTCACGCTTGGGCAGCGCGACCGGCGCGTAGGGGCCCTTGAGCGTGGCGTCAATCAGCACGGCCGCGCTTTCGCCGGCGTCGCGCGGGCCGCGCGGCCCATGCCCGGGATCCTTGTGCGGCACGACCTTGAGGTCGTGCTGGGGCTGGCAGCGGTAGGACATGGCCCACAACAACGCGTCGGCGTTTTCGGGCTCGATGTCCTCGTCGACGGCAATGATCCATTTGCCGGCGAAACGGTGCAGCGAGGCGGCGCCGTAGAGCGCGCGCCAGATTTCGCTCTCGGGCGTGCCGCGCGCGCACTGGAGCGCGATCACGGCGTAGAGGCTGGTGAGCGGCTCGTGCATTGTCACGCGCTTGACGCCCTGGATGCCCAGCACCGCCCGCAGATGATGGAGATAGACGGGCTCCATCGCCACGCGGCGGATCACGCTGGATTCGCTCGGCGTGACCTGGCTGATGAACGAGGGCAGGATCGGATGACGCCGGCGGGTGATCGCGGTCACTTCCATGAAGGCATTATATTCCTGCAGGTTCACGTAGCCGTGGGACTCGCCGAACGGAGCCTCGGGCTCCAAAACTTCGGTGTTGATCAGGCCCTCGATGACGATCTCCGCCTCCGCCGGCACCAACAAATCAACCGTCTTGGCCCTCACCACGTTGATTGGGCCGCCGGCAAGCGCGCCGGCAACCGCGATCTCGTCGAGATGCGCCGGCATCTTCTGCACCGAGGCGTAGGAGATCGCCGGCGGGCAACCGACGACGACCGCGCAGGGCAGCGGCTCGCCGCGCGCCTTGCATTTTTCCCAATGGGCAAAAATGCCCGCGCGCAGCTCGACTGACGGATTCATCCCGAGCCGGCGCGGCGCCTTGAGCTGTCCGCGATAGTTGCCGACGTTCTGCACGCCGGTGTCGGGGTCCTTGGTGATGAAATGGCCGGCCGAGAGATAGGGCGCGTTGTCCCATCCAGGCGTCGAGATCGGCACCGGCAGGCCGTCGAGACCGCCGCCGTCGCGCTCGAGATCCGCGCCGGTCGTCACCAGCTCCTGGCACGGCGCGTGCGTGATGAGGCGCGGCGCGATCGGCTCGGCGATGGCCTTGACCCAGGTCTCCCCGATCTCCTCGAGCGGTTTGCCGAAGCCGAGGCGGTAGACGTCGCGGTTCGCCGCCAGGCCGGCAACCAACACGGAGATGTCGAAGCGACGGCCCTTGGAATCCGTCGGCTGGGTAAACAGGAACGCCTTGCGTTCCGGCTCCGGAATACCGCCGCGATATTGCCAGCGCACCAGGGGGTGCATTTCGGTGTCTTTGTTGATCGGCTCGTCGACGACGACGAGCAACCCCGCGCGCGCAAGCGCGAGCACGTGCTCGTGCAGGTCGGGATAGCAGCGCCGATGCTTGGGCGGCCCGTCGCGGTAGCGTTCGAGCGCGCTCGATGCGCGCCCCGCAGCTCGCTCGTCCATCGGCGCCTCCGTCACATGCGAATTCCGGAGACGCCCAGTCTAGAACAAAGCCTTGATCGCAGCAGCCACGGCGATGGCCTGCGCGTCGCCGTTGACGAATCCGGTCACCTGCAGGCCGAGCGGGAGCCCCTCGTCCTGCAGCACGGGAAGCGACACCGCGGGAATGCCGAGCAATGAGGCGTGGGCGGTGCAACTCGGATCGCCCGTCGATTCGAGACCGAGCGGCGCGGCGGCGGGCGCGGAGAGGCTGACGCAGGCGTCACACTCTGCTGCCAGCGCGGCGTAGAGCGCGCGGGCCTTGTCGCGCTGCGCGAGGTCATTCCTGTAGTCGTCGAGGCTCATGGCCTCGGCCTCGGCAAGGCGGGTGAGCATGGCGCGGCTGAGCTTGCTCGCGTCGCGCTCGCGGTAGGTATTGAGCGGCCAGCGCCATTCCCACGCGTTGATCCGCATCGAGAGCGGGCGTGCTGGCGCGATCGCAGCTTCGACGGCGGCGACCTGCGCATGCGACTGGCGCGTGAGCACTTCGATGCCGGCGGCCTTGAACCGCGCCAGCGCATCAGCCATGGCCTGCTTGGCATTGGACGAGGCGACGGCCCAGCCGGCGGTCTCGAGAAACGCGAGGCGGCGCGGCGTTCGCGGCGCCGGCGCGCTCGCCGGCCCGAACAGGCCGGGATAGCCGGGATCGCCGCCGGCGCGGGCCGCGATCTCGTGGGCGACCTGCCAGGCTTCGTCCACCGTCGTGGCGAGGACGCCGGTCACGCTTTGGCTCAAGCCGTCATAGCTTCCGCCGCGATTGAGCGCGCCGACCGAGACCTTGAAGCCGATGCATCCGCAGTAGCTGGCGGGGCGAATGGTCGAGCCGATCACTTGCGTCCCGAGCGCCGTGCTGACCATGCCGGCGGCAACGCCAGCGGCCGAGCCGCTGCTCGATCCGCCCGGGGTGCGGCGCAGGTCATGCGGGTTGCGCGTGCCGCGCGGCTCGGTCGAAGCAAATTCCGTGGTGACGGTCTTCCCGACGATGACCGCACCGGCCTCGCGCAGCGCGGCGACGCTCGCGCCATCGCGTTGGGAGCGGAAGCCGGCGAACAGCGGCGAGCCGTTTTCGGTCGGCATGTCGGCGGTCTCGATGATGTCCTTGATGCCGATCGGCATGCCATCGATCTTCGAGCGCGGCCGACCCGCGCGCCAGCGCGCGGTCGATTGGTCGGCGGCCGCGCGCGCACCCTCGAGGTTGAGACTGACGAAGGCGACGATCTTGGGCTCGAGCGCGGCGACATTGGCAAGGCAGCGTTCGAGGAAGTCGCGCGGCGTATCGGCGCCGCTGGTAAAGCGCGCCGTTGCCGACAAGTACGGCTTGGGTGAAAGCTTCAGTTTCTCGTCCGGCGCCAGCATGGCGATGCCCTCCCGCTATCCAAATTTGTAGCCCGGATGAGCGAAGCGAAATCCGGGTTGGTGCTACGTGCTGATGTCACCCCGCATGTTGCTTCGCTCATGCGGGCTACTTCTTGCTTTCGTCGTAGTAGTGGAACTCATAGAGCAAGCAGCCGCGATCCGACTTGAATGGCCCGTGATAAACGCCCGGCGGGCGGCAGGCATAGGTCGGGGCGTCGAACGCTTCGCCGCCCTTTCCTTGCGGGTCGTTGCCGACGATGAGGTCGCCGGAGATCAGATAGACCTCCTCCCAATGGTCGTGCACGAACGGCGCGGTGGTATAGACGCCGGGCTCGAAGCGCAGCAGCCGGGTGCGGCTGCCCATCTTGCGGTTCTCGTCGAGGTCGCTCGCAAGAATTTTTTGGCTGATGCCCGCGGGATAGCCGGGCGGCGTGGCCCAGCCGGCCTTCATGTCCACACGGGTAAACTCAAGATGCGGCTTGTTCATCGGCATGGTCCATCTCCGGCAATCATTGCGGCGTCATCCGAGCATGAGACGCGTTCGCATCCGATAGGCGTGGGCAATCTTGCGGCCAGGCACGGGGCCCTCGATGACACGTCCGCGATTGGGGTTCAGACATTGGGATCGGGAGGACACGGAATAACGCCAGCCACGGATGAAACGGCTCTGCCAGGTTGATAGGTCATTGACACCGCCATTTCAACACGCTCTAGACTTGCCGTCCCGTCGCTTCAAGCAATGCCATCGCTCGCCCAAGTCAAAGCCGAACTCGCTGGCGGCCGCAAAAGCCGCGGCCTGGTCGAGCGATGTTTGGCGCGGATCTCAGATCCATCCGGAGAAGGCGGGCGCGTTTTTCTCAAAGTCCACGCCGCAGACGCGCTCGCGGCGGCGGATTTTTACGACCGCGTTCGCGCCGATGGCGCGGCGCCTTCGCCGTTCGCCGGCATTCCGGTCTCGATCAAAGATCTGTTCGATATCACGGGCGACGTGACCACGGCCGGCTCGGTCGCGCTGCGGGATGCGAAGGCGGCGGAGCGCGATGCGCCTGCCGTGGCGCGGCTGCGCGCCGCCGGGTTCATTCCGATCGGGCGCACCAACATGACCGAGTTCGCGTTCTCCGGCCTCGGCATCAATCCGCACTATGGCACGCCGCTTGGTCCCTACGACCGTCAGGCGGCGCGCATCCCCGGCGGCTCGTCCTCGGGCGCCGCAGTGTCGGTCAGCGACGGCATGGCATTCGGCGCGCTCGGCACCGACACCGGCGGCTCATGTCGCATTCCGGCGGCATTGTGCGGCGTCGTCGGATTCAAGCCGACCGCGCGTCGCGTTCCGACCGCGGGGGCGTTTCCACTCTCAACCTCGCTCGACTCCATCGGGCCGTTGGCGGCAACCGTCGAATGCTGTGCGACGCTGGACGCGGTGCTCGCCGGCGAGCCCGCGGTGGACCTTGCTCCCTTCCCGCTCGCAGGGCTGCGGATGGCGGTGCCGCAGACCCTGGTGCTCGAAGGTGTCGAGGGCGCGGTCGCAAGCGCGTTCGAGTCCGCGCTGGCCGCGCTGCGCAAGGCGGGCGCGCGCGTCGTCGATGTTTCCTTGCGAGAACTCGCCGAGCTGCCGCAGATCAACGCCAAGGGCGGGCTGGCCGCGGCCGAGTCCTACGCGATCCATCGCTCGCTGATCGCCAAAGCCGAGAAGATGTACGATCCGCGCGTGCTCGTGCGCATCCTGCGCGGGCAGGAACAGGATGCCGCGGATTACATCGACCTTATTGCTGCGCGGGCCGATTTCATCCGTCGCCTTGCCGCCATCACGGCGCCCTATGACGCCCTGGTCATGCCCACCGTCCCGGTGACCGCGCCGCGCGTCGCCGATCTCGCCTCGGACGACGCCTACCGCCACACCAACTTTCTCGTCTTGCGCAATCCAGGGATCGCGAACTTTCTTGACCGATGTTCAATCTCGATCCCGTGTCACCGTGCCGGCGATGCTCCGGTCGGCCTCATGCTGATCGGCGAGCACGGCGCCGACCGCCGCTTGCTGTCCATCGCGGCCGCGATCGAGACGGTGGTGTCGCCCAGCTTGGTGTAGACGCGTAGGGTGGGCATTGCGCGCGCGAGGTTCTATCCGGCCACCAGGATGTCGCCAGCGCAATGCCCATGCGTTTTCCGCGTGGGCAAAATCGCACGCCGGCGGCGCGAGCTCTCCTTTCCCGACGAGCGATTTTGCCCACCCTACCGACCGACGGACAATTCCTTGCGCACAAATCCGCTACAATAGGCGTCGCAAGCGGCGAGGTTGCACAATGGATTTTTCATTGAGCCCGGAGCAGCGGCAGATCCGGGACGAGGTCCGCAAGCTCTGCGTCAAGTTCGACGACGCGTATTGGCTGAAGAAGGACCGCAGCGGCGACTTTCCGCACGAGCTGCATGCCGCGCTCGCCGCGGCCGGCTGGCTCGGCATTGCGATGCCCGAAGCCTACGGGGGAGCCGGTCTCGGCATCACCGAAGCCGTCATCATGATGCAGGCGATCGCCGAATCCGGCGCCGCCATGAGCGGAGCGTCGGCGGTTCACATCAACATTTTCGGCCTCCAACCAGTCGTCGTGTTCGGAACGGACGAACAGAAGCGGCGCATGCTGCCGCCGTTGATCGCCGGCAAGGACAAAGCCTGCTTCGCCGTCACCGAGCCCGACGCCGGTCTCGACACCACGGCGATCAAGGTGCGCGCCGAGCGGCGCGGCGATCACTATCTGCTGTCGGGCCAAAAGATCTGGATTTCGACCGCGCAGGTCGCGAACAAGATTCTCATCCTCGCCCGCACCACGCCGCTCGACCTCGTGAAGCGCAAGACCGCGGGATTGAGCCTGTTCTATACCGACCTCGATCGCACCCGTGTTGCAGTGCGGGTGATCGACAAGATGGGTCGCCATGCCGTCGATTCGAATGAGATGTTCTTCGACGGGATGGTGATCCCCGAAGCCGATCGGATCGGCGCGGAGGGGGATGGCTTTCGCTCGATCCTGCACGGCATGAATCCGGAACGTATCCTCATCGCCGCGGAGGCGGTCGGCATCGGGCTCGCGGCGTTGCGCAAAGCTGCGAGCTATGCGCGTGAGCGCGTGGTCTTTCGGCGCCCGATTGGCCAGAACCAGGCGATCGCGCATCCGCTTGCGCGATGCTGGATGAACCTGGAAGCGGCCAACCTCATGGTGATGAAGGCGGCGACCCTCTACGACCGCGACTTGGATTGCGCGGCCGAGGCCAATGCCGCCAAGTATCTCGCGGCGGAGGCCGCGTTCCATGCCTGCGAAACCGCCGTTCTCACCCTCGGCGGCATGGGTTATTCGAAGGAATTCCACGTCGAGCGCTATCTGCGGGAGGTCATGATCCCGCGAATTGCCCCGATCACGCCACATATGATCCTAAATTTCATCGCAGAGAAGATTCTCGGCCTGCCGAAGTCCTACTAGCAGGGCTGCCGGCGAGATGGCCCAGGCGCGAGGACAAGCTCGGGCTGCTCCCTCTGCTGGTCGCGGGGGGAGGGGTGGGGTGGGGGTAATTGGAAATGACTTTGTACCGGCGGATGGCTCCGGTCATCGCCCTGGCGCTGTTGCTGGGGCAGAGCGCATGGCATTGCGCGTGGGCCGAAGGCCCCGGTGGTCCGGCGAAGAAATTAGCACGTTCGGCCTGCGACCATGCGGCCTTTCGCGTCGTCGTGGACGTCGGGCACACGGCCGAGTCCCCCGGCGCCCCCAGCGCGCGCGGCTTCTGGGAGTATGACTTCAACCTTCGGCTCGCGACGCTGGTCAAGCAAAAGTTGCTCGCTGCCGGCTTTGCCAAGACCGTCTTGCTGGTCACCGATGGGCCGGCCAGGAAAAGCCTGTTCGCGCGCGTGGCGCGCGCCAATCAGTTGTCGGCTGACCTCTTCCTCTCGATCCATCACGACTCGGTGCCGGACTCGTTTCTGGAAAGGTGGGAGTACGAAGGCCACGAGCGCGGCTTCAGCGACCGGTTCAAGGGCCACTCCATCTTCTTTTCCAACGAGAATGTCGATCCTGATGCCAGCCTTATGTTCGGCCAGCTGCTCGGCGAGCAGTTGCAGGCCCGCGGCTTGCAATACACCCCCCACTACATCGAAAAATTCATGGGCCACCGGCAAAGGCTGCTGGTGGACGCCAAGGTCGGTGTGTACAGATACGATCAGCTGATCGTGCTGAGGACGACGCAGATGCCTGCGGTCTTGCTCGAGGCCGGCTCGATCATCAATCGCGGCGAGGAATTGGTGATGAACTCGCCGGAGCGCCAATCGCTCATCGGCGCGGCCGTGACCGACGCGGTCGAAGGCTTTTGCGCCATACGGCGGCCGCGAACTCCCGATCGCGTTGCCGGCCCGCCGCGCGCGGCCGCCAAACTCGCTCCCGACGTGGCGCCGCAGCCGGCAAGCCCTGCTGGAGCCCAATAAGCACTTCATGCGCCGGCCGAACACCGGCCAATAGCAGCACTACCCGGCGATCCCGATCACCACCGTGTCGCGCACCGGTTTGCTTCCTCCGCGCGATGGAAGCTGAACATATGACAGCGCGCAGACGAGCTGCGCCCACTCTGATTCCATTTCACGGGAACGTGCTCTAGAACGGTCTCCGATTGAACATCCTCGATTGGAGCGCGCCATGAGCATTCCAAAGCCCGTCTACAATCCGCCCTTCAACGTCACGCGCGCGAGCCATTCGGTGCTCACCGTGAAGGACCTGGCGGTGAGCCGAAACTTCTACGTGGATCTCCTCGGCTTCATCGTCAGTGATGAAGACAGCGATGCCCTCTATTTGCGCGGCGTCGCCGAGGCGTGTCATCACAGCCTCGTTCTCAAGCGCGCGCGCGGCGAGCCGCAAGCCGAGCGCGTCGGCATGCGCGTCTTCAGCGAGGAGGATCTGGAGAAGGCCAAGGCCTTTTTCGACAAAGCCGGCTTGCCGGCGACATGGGTCGAGGTCGCGCACCAGGGCCGCACCCTGCATGTCGCGGACGCAAGCGGCGCGCCGATCGAGTTCTGCGCGACCATGGAGGTCAAGCCACGCCTCGTGGTCGCGTTCGAGCACCACCACGGCGCGGTGCCGCAGCGGATCGATCATTTCCAGCTCTTGGTTCCCGACGTTCGGCGCGCATGCGAATTCTGGATGAGCTTGGGCTTTAGGCTCTCGGAATACATCTCGCCGGACGGAAGCGAGGAGCTTCTGTTCGTGTTCCTGCAGCGCAAGGGCAACCCCCACGATATCGTGTTTGCCCCCGGGGCGGGGCCGCGGCTGCATCACGCCGCGTTCTCGATCCCGGAGTCCTATCACTTCTTCTATGTCTGCGATCTCGCCGCCGAGATGGGCTTTGCCGCCAATATCGAGTTCGGGCCGGGTCGCCACGGCCCCGGCCACGCGCTCTTCGTCTACCTGCGCGATCCGGACGGCCACCGCATCGAGCTCTTCAACACCCATTACCAAGTGATGGACATCGAGAACGAGCCGGTGCGCTGGGACGCGAGCCACGCCATGAAGCGCCGCTGGCAACTTCCGGCGCGGCGGCAATGGTTCGTCGAGGCGAGTCGCTTTGCAGGCATCGAGCCGCGCGAGCCCGCGCGCAAGGGCGACCCGATGAGCTTGGAAAAATTCATCGCCGCCGGCATGCGGTGAAAGCAACGACAGAGTGTGGACGTGTTCCACGCCGCTGTGGGCTCAGAGCACGTCATTGCGCCAACAATCCCGCGCTCGCCGCAGCCGCGTCCCAGATTTTGGCATCCTCCTCGATCATGGCGGCGAAGGCGGACGGCGTGTTGGCGATGGGCTCGAGCCCGTTGTCGAGGAGAACGCGCTGCGCCTCCGCCGAGCTGAGGATGCGCACGACTTCGTCGTGCAAGCGCGCGGCCATCGCGGCCGGCAGGTCCGGCGGTCCCAGCAAGCCGATCCAGGCGCGCCCGGGCACGAAGCCCGGCATCTCCTCCGCAATGGTGGGTACGTCCGGCAGCTTCGCGTAGCGCTTGGTGTCGAACACGGTCAGCAGGCGCAGTCGGCCGCTTTGGATATGCGGCAATGCCGCCGCCAGGCTGACGATCGCCGCCGGAACGTGGCCGCCCAAGACGTCGTTGAGCGCCGGCGTCACCCCCTTGTAAGGAACATAGAGTATCTCGATGCCGGCGGTGCGATTGAGGACCTGCCCGTAGAGATGATGCGCCGTGCCGATGCCGGCGGCGGCATAGGCTATTTCGCGCGGACGCTTGCGCGCGAGATCGACGAATGCGGTGAGCGAACTCGTCGCGATGCGGGAGTTGACGACCAGGCCGGCCGGGTTATTCGCGATCGCCGTAATCGGCGTGAAGTCCTTGACGATGTCGAACGAGGCCTTCTTGTTCTGAATGAGGTCGATCGTGTGTGCGAGCGAGATTGCGACGCCGATGGTGGTTCCGTCGGGCGCCGCGCGCTTGAGCATGTTCATGCCGATGGCGCCGGACGCGCCCACCTGATTCTCGACGACAACGGGCTGGCGCAAGCTTTCGCCCAATTTCGCTGCGATCAGCCGCGCGCTGATATCACCCGCACCGCCGGGAGGATTCGGCACGATGATACGGATCGCGCGCGATGGAAGCTCCTGCGCCTCGCCCGCGAGCGGCAGCAGCGCAAAGGCGCAGAGAAGCAACGCGCAGGGTGGGCAAAGGCGCGTCACGCTGCGGCTGCGCCTGAACTGCGGCGCCGCGCCTCTGCGCACGCTACACCGGCTCACGTGCCCTCATTGGGGTCGTGGTAGAGGCTACCAACGATGGCGGTCACGCCCGGTTTGGACCGGACGAGATGATAACGGCCGTCGCGATCGCGACCCAGACGCCCGGCCTGCCGCAGCTCATCCAATCCGCAGGCGATCTCACGTCCATCATCGCTGCCGATCGCTTCGACGATGTCGGCATAAAACATCGACGCCGATGCGAGCGCCTGCTCGACGGTTTGGAAGCGAGCGGGACCGCTGAAGATCTTGGCTGCGCTTCTCGTCAGCGGAATCTCGCCTTCGCGGCCGAACGGCTTGGTGCAGTCGAACCCCGTCTTGGCCCCGGTCCGCCGGCCGTTGAGCGAGGGGTCCATCGTCATCCCCAGCATTCCCTGCAAGATGACGAGATCCTGATCGGCCTGGAAGCGCGTCCCGAGCGCCCATTCGACCTGCCGATCATCGTGAATATCGATGTCCTCGTCGAACACGTAGACGTGCTTGAGCCGCATGATCCCGCCGAACAGCGCCGCGATGGCCGCACGGGCTTCTCCGATGACGCGCTGCTTGATCGAGACGCGCAGCGTGTTGGAGCCGCCCGACACCGACCTCAGATAGACCGCGACTGGCTCGCGCACCGTGGCCTTGAGGATCCTCATCGCCTCGGCCTCGGTGCGTATTGCGCTGATGTTGGCGCTATCCGTCTGGTCCAGGACGAACGCGGACCCATGCAGCAGCGTGTGATGTAGCGCGTTGCGGCGCATGGTGATCGCGGTGCAATGAAACACCGGGTCCATGTGGATCGCCCCGTAATAACCCATGTATTCGCCGAAGGGCCCTTCCGGCTCCGCATAGCCGCGCTCGTCGAGATAGCCTTCGAGCGTCATCTCAGCGTCCGCCGGCACCACGATGTCGTTGGTGAGGCTCTTGACCACCGGCGCCGGCTCTGCGCGAAACGTGGCGATCAGTGACAACTCGTCACCGCCCTGGCGCGTGGTTGCGGCGAAGAAATCGAGCGGATGCGCGCCGACGGTGAAGGTGATCGGCAACCGTTCGCCGCGCGCCACGCATGCCGTGTAGATGCGCTTGAGGTCGGACGGGGCGGTCACGTTGGTCCCGGTCTCGTATCGATTGCGCAGACTCAGACGCCGGCACCCGACATTCCTTCGTCCGGTGGCGGGATCGATGGTGTAGTCGATGGCCGAACTGAGATAGCAGCTGCCGTCGTAGGCGTGTTGCGGATGGAACGGGAGCTTTGTGAGATCGACGTCGTTACCCGTGATCTGCACCTCGTGCACGGGGGCTTCGTCGGAAGGCACCTCCACCACGGGCTGCGGGTTGGCCAGCCGCCTGAAATATTCCTCGTGGAGCTTGTCCGCGCCGGTTTCGAACGCCGCCGCCAGGCGCTTTCGGCTGCCGGCGGTCTTCGCAACAATCTCCAACTGCTCGGGGCCGGCTCGCTTGAACAGGAGGGCTTTATCCGTCCCTTCGATGATCGCGCCGAGGCCGGTCAGCGGCACCGGTTCGTCGTGAATCTCAACCTCACCCATGTCGACGAGGCGCTCGACGAATCGGCGCAGCCGGAACTTGTCCAGATCGACGTTGCGGCTCGACATCCCCCGCGCGCCTCTATTTGTGTCCCTGTGGGAGCATTTCGCTCGACGAATTGATCACCGCGTGGATGCTGCGGGCGAACTCGATCGCGCCGGCGACATCCATGTCCAAGGCGGCGCGCGCGTAATCCTTGCAACCGACGCGGGCCGGCCGCGGTGCCCGCATGATTTGCTTGCACAGCGCTTCGACCGCGGCGTCGAGCTCGGCGGCGGGCACGACCTCGCTCACGATGCCGGCCTCGCGCGCCTGCGCCGGGCCGATCACCGCGGTCGACCACACCAGATAGGTCATGGCCTTGCGCGGCACGCGATCGACCAACGCCGACATGACCATGGTGGGCATGATGTTGTGCGCCATTTCCGGAACCTGAAATTTGGCGGAATCGGCGGCAAGCGTGATGTCGCAGACCGCGGCGATGGCGCAGCCGAAGCCAAAGGCGCGCCCGCGCACCACGCCGATCACGGGAATTTCGCAGCGCCGGAAGGCACCGTAGCAGTTGAACACCACGTCGTTACGCCGCCGCAGCTCGAACGCTTCCGGCGGCGCGCCGGGCGGGCGTTTGCCCATGGTCTCGCGCCCGACGCAGAAATCCTCGCCGGCCCCGCGCAGGACCACGATTTCGGAGCTCTCGCCGGCGCCAAGCAGGAGCTTGGTCAATTCAATCGCCATGGCGTCGGAGGCGGCGTTTCCGATCTGCGGCCGATTGAGCGTGATTTCCAGCACCGGTCCCTTGCGGGCGATGAGAATGTCGCTGGACATGCATTTTCCTCCCAAAACATTTCCCGGCCGGTTCGCCGCAGCAACGTCTCAATAAGCGAGAGCGGCTTGCGATGCCAGACCCCCAACCCCTCCCCAGGCTCACCCGATTTCTCTAGCGTTCGAACGAGACCGGATTCCGCGCTATCGCACGCCAGATCCGCTCCGGGGTCACCGGCATGTCCAGATGTTTGACGCCGAAGTCCTTGAGCGCGTCGACGATGGCGTTGACCACGGCGGCGAGGGCAGGGGTGGTGCCGCCTTCGCCGCCGGCGCGCACCCCGAGCGGATTGTTCCGCGCGGGGACCTCGCTGATCTCGGTTGCAAACGAGGAAAGATCGCGCGCCCGCGGGATGGCCTAGTCCATGAACGAGCCTGAAAGCAATTGCGCGCTGTTGCGGTCGTAGACGCAACCCTCGCTCAAGGCCTGGCCGATGCCTTGCGCGATCGCGCCGTGCGTCTGGCCGTGCAGGATGCGAGGATTGACGGCGCGGCCGACGTCGTCGACGGCGGCATATCCGACGATCTCGACCGTGCCCAATTCGAGATCGACCTCGACCTCGCAGACGTGGCTGCCGTAAGGACATCCGCCGACCGTCACGATCTCGTCGCTTTCCGCTGCCAGCGGCCCTGCCAATTCGTCGGCCAAGTCGCCGCGGCCGAGCGCCTCGCGTGCCACGTCGAATATGCCAATGGAGCGGTCGGTGCCTTTGACGAGGAAATTGCCGCGCGAAAATTCGATGTCGTGTTCGGCGGCTTCGAGCACGTGGGCGGCGATGCGCTTGGCCTTCGCGATCAACGCGTCCGACGCATTGCCGATGACGATGCCCGCGAGCCGCATCGATCGGCCGGAATGCGAGCCGCCGCCCACGGGAACGACGTCGGTATCGCCCTGGATCAAATTCACGCAGTCGAAGGGAACGCCGAGCCAATCCGTGACGAGTTGTGCGAAGCTTGTCTGATGTCCTTGCCCGCTCGACAGGGTTCCGATCGCCACGTCAACGCGGCCTTCGGGCAACACCGTGATCTTCGTCCATTCCCGCGGCGCCCCGGTGGTGAACTGGATATAATTGGCAATCCCGATGCCGCGGCGTTTTCCGCTGCGGGCCGCGGCGCGGCGCCGCTGCGGGAAGTCGTCCCAGCGTCCGAGCGCGAGCGCGGAAGCCATGGCGCGCGCATATTCGCCGCTGTCGTAGGTCAGGCCGAGCGGATTGATGTAGGGCATTTCGTCGGCGCGGATGAGGTTGCGCCGCCGCAGCTCGAGCCGGTCGAAGCCGTGCGTGAGCGCGGCGAGATCGATCAGCCGCTCCATCACGAACATCACTTCGGCGCGGCCCGCGCTGCGATAGGGGTTGGTGGGCGGCGTATTGCTCATGACCGCCCGCGCCCGCACCCATGCGACCGGGATACGGTAGACGCTCGACATCACCGAGACGCCCTTCGTCAGCGGCACGAACGAGACAGTGTGCGCGCCGACATTGCCGATGTTCGAGCCGCGCAGCGCGAGAAAGCGGCCCTCGGCGTCGAGCGCAAGTTCGGCTTCGACGCAAAGATCGCGCCCCTGATAGTCGCTAAGAAAGGCCTCGTGCCGTTCGCATGTCCATTTGATGGGACGTCCGATGCGCCGCGACGCCCACGCCACCAGCGCGAATTCGGGATAGAACGCGTTGCGGGTGCCGAAGTTGCCGCCGACGTCGCCGGAGACGACGCGAATGCGATCCGCCGGGACGTCGAGAACGCTGGCAAGCTCGTGTTTCTGTCGAACGACGCCGCCGCTGCCGGCGTAAAGCGTGGTGCGGCCGGTCGCCCGGTCGTGGCTGCCAACGGCGGCGCGCGGCTCGAGCGGCACGCCGGTCACGCGCTGCACCCAGGTTTGCAGCTTCACGATATGGGTCGCGCGCTCGAATGCGCGCGCGGTCGCGGCGGCATCGCCGACCTCGGCATCGACGCAGACGTTCGACCTCGCCTCGTCCCAAACCAACGGTGCATCCGGCGCGATGGCTTTGATCGTCTCGCTGACCGCGGGCAGCGGCTCGAAATCGACTGTGACGTGCTCGGCGGCATCCTTGGCAGCGCCGAGACTGTCGGCCACCACCATCGCCACGGCCTCGCCGGCAAACCGCGCCTTGTCGGTCGCAAGCACGCGGTGGGAGGAGAGGAACTTGTCGGACGCATCGCGCTTGCCGAGCGCGATGTCGGGTGGACCGAGGATCGGCCGGTGTGGGATCGGTTTGAGACCGTCTTCGATCGCGTCCGCGCCCGTGAGCACGGCAATGGCGCCGGGCACGGCCATGGCGGCGGATACATCTATGCCGCGAATGCGCGCATGGGCGTGGGGCGAGCGCACCATGACGGCATAGGCTTGGCCAGGGAGGTTGACGTCGTCGCTGAAGCGGCCTTGCCCGGTAAGGAGCTCCGCATCTTCCTTGCGGACGACGGGCTCCCCGATGGCGGCGAGGCTCGAGCGTTTCGTCATCGTTTTCCCCCTGCTACGATAGCAGCGGGAAAGGCAAGAAAGCCATGAGTTCGAAGGACGGCTCGACGGACAGCAGCGCGTTCAGCGTGCGCGAAATCCTGGCCGGGGAAGCGCCGAAGGACGCGCCGGTCACGGTCAAAGGCTGGGTGCGCACCCGGCGCGACTCGAAGGCGGGCATCTCATTCGTGCATCTGTCGGACGGATCGTCGTTTCATCCGCTGCAGGTGGTCGCGCCCAACACGCTGCCCAATTACACCGATGAGGTCTTGAAGCTCACGGCCGGCTGCGCGCTGGAGGCGACGGGGACGATCGTGCCGTCACCCGCGAAGGGGCAGCCGTTCGAGATGCAGGCGAGCGCGATCAAGGTGGTCGGCTGGGTGGAGGACCCCGACACGTATCCGATCCAGCCGAAGGCGCATTCGCTGGAGTTCCTACGCGACGTGGCGCACTTGCGGCCGCGGACGAACACGATTGCGGCGGCGACGCGGGTGCGCCACACGCTGGCGCAGGCGATCCACCGGTTCTTCGACGAGAACGGCTTTTTCTGGGTCAATACGCCGATCATCACCGCGTCCGACGCGGAGGGGGCGGGGGAGCTGTTCCGGGTGTCGACGCTCGACCTCGCCAACCTGCCGCGCACGCCCGAGGGCCAGGTGGATTTCGCTAAAGACTTCTTCGGCCGGGAGGCGTTCCTGACGGTGTCGGGACAGCTCAACGTGGAGGCGTATTGCCTCGCGCTCACCAAGGTCTACACCTTTGGGCCGACGTTCCGCGCGGAGAACTCCAACACCAGCCGCCACCTCGCCGAGTTCTGGATGATCGAGCCGGAGATCGCCTTCGCCGACCTCTCTGACAATGCGACGCTGGCGGAAGGGCTGCTGAAGTTCACCTTGGAGGCGCTGCTGAAGGAAAGGCGGGAAGATCTCGCGTTCTTCGACGAACGGATCGAGAAGGGGCTCATCGCGAAGCTCGAGGGCATCGTCGGCTCGCAGTTCGTGCGCATGGATTACGGCGAGGCGATCGCGGTGCTCGAGCGGGCGAAGGAGAAGTTCGAGTTTCCGGTGAAGTGGGGCATGGATTTGCAGTCCGAGCACGAGCGCTATCTCACGGAAAAATACGCCAAGAAGCCGGTGATCGTGATGAACTACCCGAAGGACATCAAGGCGTTCTACATGCGGGTGAACGACGACGGCAGGACGGTCGCGGCCATGGACGTGCTCGCACCCGGGATCGGCGAGATCATCGGCGGCAGCCAGCGCGAGGAGCGGCTCGAGGTGCTGGACGCGCGCATGGCGGAGCGCGGCATCGACAAGGAGCACTACGCCTGGTACCGGGACTTGCGTCGCTATGGCACGGTGCCGCACGCGGGCTTCGGGCTGGGCTTCGAGCGCACCCTCGCCTACGTCACCGGGCTTGCCAACGTGCGCGATGCGATCCCGTTCCCGCGGACGCCCGGAAACGCGAGGTACTAGCGACACATCTTTCGGCAACCGTACTCGGCAAAGGGCAACGCATGGACCGCCGTCGTTTCCTCATCGGGTCCGCCGCGAGCGCGCTCGCGGCCGCACCAGTATTCGCGCAGGGGGCTTTTCCTTCGCACGCGATCACCATCGTCAACGCGTTTCCGCCCGGCGGCGCCAACGATATCGTGACGCGGCCGCTGGCCGCGGCCATGGAGCCGATCCTCAAGCAGCCGGTGGTGGTCGAGAGCAAGGCCGGCGCCGCCGGACAGGTCGGCGCCCAGTTCGTCGCCGCCGCCAAGCCCGACGGCTACACGTTGCTGTCGCACAACACCGGGATCTCCGGTTACGCCGAGGTCGACAAGCTGTTTGGCCGTTCACCCAAGGTCACCCGCGCCGACTTCATTCCGCTCGCACGCCTGGTTGCGGAGCCGATCTTGCTCCTCGTCAACGACCAGCAACCTTCCAAGACGCTCAGCGAGTTCATAGCGGCTGCCAAGGCGCATCCGGACACGCTCGTGTTCAGTTCGGGCGGGCTCTATGGCGCGTCCCACCTGCCGCTGGCGTACCTGGAAAAGGCGACCGGCCCGTTGCGGCTGCGGCATCTGCCGACCAATGGCGGCGGCCCGGCCATCGTCGCCATCCTCGGCAACAATGCGCAGGTTACGACCCAATCGGTGTCGGCCACGCTGCCGCACATCAAAGCTGGCAAGCTGCGCCCGCTCGCCGTTTTCAGCGCAGCGCGCTCGAAGTTATTGCCCGATGTGCCGACGCTCAAGGAGCTCGGCTTCGACGTCGAATACTATCTTTGGGTCGGGATATTCGCGCCGAAAGGAACGCCGGGCGAGATCGTGACGACGCTGCGCGCTGCTATCGGCAAAGCGGTGCAATCGGACCAATTCAACACCGCGCTCGCCAACGCCGGTCAGGAGCTCGCTTATCTCGATGGTCCGGATTTCCAGAAGTTCTGGGACATCGATGGCCAGCGAACCGACGAGGCGGTGATGTCGATCGGCCGACAGGGATAGCTTACCGAAGACAAAGCTCATGGCGCTGCCGACGGAGAGCCTCCCGCGGCGCCGCCTTTCTTGTCGAGATCGTCGGGTTTCGCACCCGGACGCAGCTGACGCACGGCGTCTTCGACGCTTCTGAAAGCGCGCTCGGGTCCGAGCGCTGCGATCAGCCCGGTTCGGCTCGCCTGCGCCTGCGCGCGCGGGTCCGACAGCCGCGCGATCGCGACGTCGATCGAGCGTGCGCGGAGTTCGGCGATGGTCTGCTGCAGGATCTGCGAGCCGGTATAGTCGATATCGATCATGCCGCTCGCCTCGATCACCAGTAGTTTCACCGGCGCGGGCGCCGCGGCGAGCGCGCTCATGATCTTGTCGCTGATGTACTGGGCGTTCGTGAAGGTCAGCGGCGCCGCCGTCGCAAAAACGAGGACGCCCGGCTCATGCTCGCGCTTCTCGTGCCGGGCGGGAGGCCACCACACGGTGCTTCCCGGCACGCGCGCCAGCTCCACGCAATAGGGTCGGACGACGAAGTACAGGCTGTGCACGAAGGACAGCACGATCGCCAGCAGCATGCCGGTTTCGATCGGGAGCGCCACGACCAGCCCGCAGCTCGCCGCCACCATCAGGACCTCGGCCCCGCCGCGGCGGTAGATGCGGATCATTTCGTTGAGACGAAAAATCTTGAGGGCGATGTAGAAGAGGATTCCGGAGAGCGCTGCATGGGGCAGATAAGCCAGCAGGCCCGCCGCCAGGAGGAAGAGCACGATCATGAGGGCGACGGCGGTGATCGAGGCGACCTGCGAACGTCCGCCGGATTCGACGACGATGGCGGTGCTGGGCGGGCTGGCATCGACGGGAAACGAGCCGGTCAAGCCTGCCACGATGCTGCCGGCGCCGACGCCGGCAAAGTCGCGGCTTGCATCGTCCGGCCGATCCTCCTCCGATGGAAAGGTGCTCGCGACCGCGGCGGTCTGCATGATGCAGACCATGGCGATGATGAGGGCCAGCGGTAGAAGCCGGGCCATCTCGCGGGTGCTGGGGAAGTACGGAAGCGCCGGGCGCGGCAGCTCGAAGTGGAGCGGGCTCAGCAGACTCACGCCGCGGCGCTCGAGATGAAACAGCGCCACCGCGACGCCCGCCCCCACCAAGCCGATCAGCGCGCCCGGAACCTTCGCGCTGATCCTGGCCGTGCCCAAGGTCACGATCAGCACGCCGGCGCCGAGCGCGAGCGTGTAGGGATTGGCCTCGCCCAGGTGGCCGAGGATATGAAAGAGGCGCAGCAGAAGGTGCCCCGGCTGCTCGGATATGCCGAGCAGCGTCGGAAGCTCGCCCACCATGATGTGGATGGCGATGCCGGCGAGAAACCCGGTCGTCACGGGGATCGACAGCAAGGTCGCGAGCCAGCCCGCTCGCAGCAGCCCGACGGCGACCAGAATGGCGCCGGCCATCAGCGCGAGCAGCGTGACCAGCTCAGCGTAATGCGGGGTGCCGAGGGCGGCAAAGGACGCAAGTCCGCCGGCGAAGATCGGCGCAATGGTGGAATCGGCCGCCACCGACATGAAACGGTTGGCGCCGAAGGCGGCGAAGGCAAGCGAACCGGCCGCAAAGGCGTAAAGGCCGGTCTCGGGCGGCATTCCCGCCAACCGCGCGGTCGCCAGCTGCCCCGGAATAGCAATCGCAGCCAGCATCAGGCCGGCGACCAAATCCCGC